>JAZRNI010000001.1:0-10778 GCA_045648105.1 Eubacteriales bacterium
GGAAACGCGGTCGGAAGAGTACGTCTTATGCTAGACGATAAAGGCAAGACCATAAAGAGAGCGGGCCCGTCAGTTCCCGTTCAAATTATAGGTCTTGACGACGTTCCCCAGGCAGGTGATGAGCTTAACGCGGTTGAAAACGAAAGAATGGCGAGAGACCTTGCGGAGCAGAGAAGAGAAAGACTCCGTCAAGAGATTCTCAATGCCAACGCAAGGGTTAATCTCGATGACCTGTTCAATCAGATTGCAGAGGGCGTTAAGACTCTCAACATAGTAGTCAAGGCAGACGTTGCAGGCTCGGCAGAGGCGGTTAAGTCCTCACTTATCAAGCTTTCCAATAATGAGGTCAAGGTCAGCGTAATTCACAGCGCGGTAGGCGGAATTTCAGAAAATGACGTTATGCTCGCAACAGCGTCAAACGCAATTATCGTCGGATTTAACGTAAGACCCGATAAAAACGCGCTCGACAGTGCGGAGCGTAACGGAGTTGATATCCGCACGCACAGAATTATCTATGAAATTATTGACGAAATCGAGGCGGCAATGAAGGGTATGCTTGCGCCTACCTACAAGGAGCTTCTCCTCGGAAGAGCCGAGGTTCGCCAGACTATCAGAGTGCCCAACGTCGGCACTATCGCAGGCTCGTACATCCTTAACGGTAAGGTTACGCGCCAGTCACAGATCCGCGTAGTCCGTGAGGGTGTCGTAATTTTCGAGGATAAAATTTCCTCTCTGCGCCGCTTCAAGGACGACGTAAAAGAGGTTGCAGAGGGTTATGAATGCGGTGTAGGACTCGAAAGATTCAACGATATCAAAGAGGGCGATATACTTGAAGCGTTCATAATGGAAGAAGTAAAAAGATAATACCTAAATAAGAAAAAACGACACGGGTAGCCACATACCTTAGATAAAATGGCTATTCGTGCCGTTTTTCTTATTTGTTTTCGCTTTCGCCCTTAGTCGTTAGATTGCGCGTGTGGCTCCTCAGTCTTTATGCCCGCAACGGCGGACACCTCCATCGAGAAGGCAATGCCCTGTCCGGGAGTAGCAAGACCGGCGCTTTTATAAAGCTCGTGAAGAACGTCGTTTTTGATTTTTGAGTTGACAAGAAGCATTACGATATCCTTTTCGGGCTGAATGGGAATGTTGAAAAAAATCTCTGCTTCTTTATTTGCCGTGCCCTTGCCGTTTATGATGGTTCCACCGCGAGCGCCGGCTCTTTTCGCCGCGTCCATAACCTCGTCCGAATAGCCCGAATTGACTATGCAGATGATAAGCTCGTATTTAGTCGCCATCAAAAAGTCCCCCTTGTCTTTGATTTGATAAAAACAGAAATGCGCTTGTTCCTATAATACTGCTCATCGGAATAGTGTAAGCAATTCCGTTGCCGTTTTTGATAGTACGGAATTTCTCCTCAAGAAGCGAGAGGATTGCTCCCCTGTTTTCCTCGGTAATAATACTGAAAATTACCGCCTTGTCAGTGTCTGTAATGCCAAGCCTGTTTAGAATTGCTATATCCGCAGTTCCTCTTGCGGCGCTTGAAAATTGCATATTAACACCGTGAGACTGTATAAGGTCAATATAGAAATCTGCCTTGTTGCGGTTCACTATCGTAATAAGAACCTCCAGCTTATTTGAAGTAAGCTTGTGTGTTGCGGCGCTTTGCCGCGCGCGCCTTGCGGGACGCGCAATTCTTCTAGAATTTTCTTCCATAGCGCACCTCTTATTTAAAGTATATAATTTGCTCGTCGTCTGCTGCAATTATACGCTTCATAGTTATTCTCTGTCTCAGCTTTTCCGTCATAAGCGCCCTGAAGCCAAGCGCCTGTATGGTAATAAGGGGCGTCATGGCAACCATCGCGACTATTCCGAACGCAAGCGACATTACCTGAGACTCGCCGTGCAAGCTGTCGCATACGCCTACAGCAAAGGGAAGGATAAACGTAGAGGTAAGCGGACCGCTCGCAACACCGCCGGAGTCGAACGCCATAGACGTATAAAGCCTCGGCACGAAGAACGAAAGGCCAAGCGAAATTATGTAACCGGGTATAAGATACCAGAGTATAGAGAAATTAAATATAATTCTGATTAGCGAAAGCGCAAGGGAAGTACCTACGCCTATTGAAAGTGCTATAAGCATAGCTCGCTTGGATACCGTACCGTTAGTTATTTCCTCAACCTGCTTTTTAAGCACGTGCACCGCGGGCTCTGCCAAAACTACAAGCGCGCCAAGGACGAGTCCGAATACGATAGAGAAAGCCTTATTCTGATTTGCAAGCAGTGTACCTATCTTGTATCCTATGGGCATAAAGCCAATAGAAACGGACGCAAGGAAAATAACAAGTCCGAGAAAGGTGTAAATCATTCCGAAATAGATATTCTTAAGTCGCTTTTTTGGCAGCTTCAAAACCGTAAACTGCAAAATAAGGAAGATTGCTAAAATAAGCAGCAGGGCGCGTCCTACCTCAAGCGAGGTGTGCCACAGAGTTTTCATGGCAGCGCTAAGCACGTTTTCGGGAATTTGGTAATTGTCGGGAATTTTATAATTAATCTCACCGTTTGTGCCAAGGGAAAGCGCAAGCAATGCCACTATCGGGCCTATTGAGCAAAGCGCGATAAGACCGAATGCATTTTCGCTTGATTTACCCTTGACCGATTGCGCGATACCAACGCCAAACGCCATTATAAAGGGTACGGTAATCGGGCCTGTCGTCACTCCGCCTGCATCAAAGGACATCGGTAAAAAACCTGCGCCTCCGCCCTCTAAAAGCAGAGTGGCAAGCATAAACGCTATCATATAGAAAAACATAAGCAGCATTGAAAGGTTAAGCTTGAATACTATCTTTACAACCGCAAGCACGAGGAAAATTCCAACGCCAATGCCGACCGTCCATATAAGCAACGTGCCGTTCATAATACCGCTTACCTGCTGTGCAAGCGCCGTAAGGTCAGGCTCTGCGACCGTAATGAAAAGTCCCATAAGGAATGAAACCGCAAGCAGCAGCTTTATATTGGCGTGACGTACAAGACCGGAACCGCAAAATTCACCCATCGGCATCATCGCAAGGTCCGCGCCAAGATTGAAAAATCCTATACCTAAGAATAAAAGAACCGAGCAAACTGCAAAAATTATCAGCTCGCTTACTTCAAGACTGATGAGGGGCGTCAAGGACAAAATGAAAACTATAGCAGTAACCGGAAGCACCGAAAGTAATGCTTCTTTCAGCTTGCCGCATAGAATTTTAAGCATAAATATCCCCCCCTCGTGTAAAATTTCAAAGCATCTTTTCTAATTCTATCACATAAGAAAAGCAAAGTCAAGTAATACGGTATAAGTGGTTACATGTTTTTAATGTAATGAAAAATGTACTGCTGGGCAATACCTGCGTAAGGTCCGAGCACCAAAAAATCAAGCTCTCCGTCAAAATAAGTGTCAATAGCCCGTTTAACCCATACGTCAACGGGAAATGCGTCCAGATTTTCAAAAGCAAAAAGCGCAACGCAGGAAGCAACCTTGTCACCGACACCTTTGATTTTCTTGAGCTCCTCTTTGGTTTTTTCGTAAGATGCTTGTGCCTTTATTTTTTCAAAATCAAATTCGCCTCTGACTACCCGTTCTGCCGCATCGCACAGGTATTTATACCTGAATCCGACCCTTGCTAAATGTAATTTCTCGGGATTTTCTACTATGTCATGAGCGCTTGGAAAGCTGTAGCAGGCGCCGCAATTTTTACAGATTTCTTCACACGGTATGGCACTTGTTCTGTTAAACGGGCATTTTTTGAGTCCCTTTTCTATCGCGAGGCATTTGCCGTATTGCGCGGATATGCTTCGTATTATAGCCTTAATGCGGGGTATGTTGTTATTTTGCGATATGATAAAGGAGAACAACGCCTCCCACACGTCCTGCCGAAGTATCGCAATGCCGCGCGAGTACTCGCCCGCCCTTTTGAGCCATTGCGAGCTTGTATTTTTGTTTATGTCAGCGCGTATCGCCTCGTAATCCCTGTCAAGCGATAAATATGGAATAACGACGGTGTCAAGCTCGTTTTCGTCGGTATCAAAAACGTAAAGCTCCCCCGCCTTTTTCTGACCGACACGGAGTATTTTGTCACCGATTACCGTTACGTACTCTACGTATCCGTCCTCGTCCTTCGTTTTCTCTGCGCGAAAGCACTGTCCGCACTCAAACGTGTCGGAAATTGAATAAAAGCCGGCGTTTGTGATGAAAAAGTACTCTTCGCCGTTTGTAATTTCTCGTTTTTTGTCAAACAATTTTTCTTTTCCCCTTGAAAATTGCATATTGTTATTGTATAATTATATCTGTATGATAACATATCGCGCAAAATAAATCAAGAGCAGAAAGCATTTTTCAGCTAAAAAAGGAGAAAGCCGTGGAACAGATTTATACAATCCCCGTCAACGAGGCATTTGACGAGGTAGGCGAGCATCCCGAGGTGGGCTGTCCGTTCTGCAGTCTTTTCAGAAAGCTCGAGGAAAATGAGCTTGACATCATTCTCGGCGCTTCAATGATGGAGCCGGATATAAGAATAAAAACGAACGAGCTCGGCTTTTGCCGTACTCATTACCGTATGATGCTCTCAAGACAGCGCATGCTGGGTATCGGACTGATGCTGGAAAGCCATCTTGACGAGGTTATGAAATCACTAAGCCCAAGAACGCTTATGAATAAAAGCGCCTCGGCAATATCATCGCTTAAAAGGCTTGATGAGAGCTGCTACGTCTGCTCGAGGATCGAAAAAAATCTCTCGGCAATGATAGCGACGGCGGTGTATCTTTTCGAGTCTGACCCCGCTTTCACGGCAAAATTCAAAAAATCACCTTATTTTTGCCTACCTCACTATAGAGCGATGATAGAATATGCATCAAAGAAAATGTCAAAGCGAAATTTTGCCGACCTATACGAGGCAGCTCATAAAATCAACGAGGACTACTTAAAATCCCTTCGAAGCGACGTATCGTGGTTTTGTAAGAAATTCGATTACCGATACGACGAGGAGCCGTGGTACAATTCGAAGGATTCAATTCAACGCAGCATAAAATTTTTAACGGGAGAGGGAGAGAGCAAATGATCATCGAGAAAATCAATATCAAGACATTCGGTATGCTGACCGATTTCGTATTAGAGCTTTCGCCTACGATAAACGTCATAGAGGGCGAGAACGAAAGCGGTAAGAGCACTATCGCCGCGTTCATTAAATATATGCTTTACGGCTTTGATAACGAAACCGTCCCCGGCGCGCTTGACGAGCGCAATAAGCGTATCAACTGGGCAAGCGGTACGGCAGAGGGTACTATGTACGTCAAGGTCAAGGATAAGCGATATCTTATAAGCAGAAGCACCTCAAGAATTGAAAATGCAGACAGAATTACATACAAGGAGGACTGCTCCATTACGGACCTCGAAACGGGCACCCTTGCTTTCGGTAAGGTTCCTGCGGGTGAGGTGTTCTTCGGCGTTGACAGCGCTCTTTTCGATAACACCGCATACATCGGACAGATAGGCGACAGCGCTATCAGCGAGCGCAGCGTAAAGGAATCTATTGAAAATATTTTGTTTTCAGGCAGCGAAAAAATCAATAATCAGAGGGCGGCCGCAAAGGTTTCCGTCAAAATGGAAAATCTCCTTCACGCAGGCGGTGCGGGCGGTGTAATATACGACCTTATGAGACGCAGTGATGAGTACGATGAAGTGTACGGAAAAGCAAGCGAGGCAAATAAAAAAATCCTCGAAAAGGAAGCAAGCCTGCACGAGATAAAATCCGTGAGGCAGGATCAGCAGGAAAAGAAGGACACCTTCGTTGACCTTGACTTCTGCTACAGAAACGTACAGATAATTCAGTCGTTTGACCGCCTGCACGAGTACGAGGAGCAATATGCTCAAAAGAACGATGAATACACGAATTTCATTGTTAAAAGCACCAAAAACGGCTACACTCCCACGCAGAGCTATCTTTCGGACATCGCTCTTGCGAGAACGGGCGTGGATAATGCGTACCGCGCAATAGCAGTAGCCGATGAAAACTACGCAAAGGAAAAGAACAGCGTAGGAATAACCAAGGATATCGAAAATTCCATAGCTCTCGCGGACAGCATGGGCAAGGAAGATGAAATTTTGTCTAAGGCTAAGGTTATACGCAAAAACCAAATCAAAAACGTGCTTGGACTTATAGGCTCGGGCCTTCTCGTTTTGGCATCGGTACTCCTTGAGCTTTTTGCGACCAACGGCTTTAAGGACACACTCCCCATTATTGCATTTGCGCTTCTTTTTGCGCTCGGACTCGGTGCGGGAATCACCGCCCTCGTTTTCTTCCTCAAAAATAAGTCAAGACTTACCGAGCTTGAGAAAAAGTTTTCAACCTCCACCTATCAAGAGCTTCTTGCACGTATCGACGTTATCGCAAAGGCTAGAGAAAAGCGCGATAATTTGCTTTTAAGCATCGAAAACGCCAGAGTTGCGCTTGAAAACGCAAAAGCACAATACGAGGATTCTAAGATTACGCTGCTTGAAACCGTGCTTCGCTGGGGCGAGGAATTCCCGAGCACGAACCTAAACCAATTCCTTGATAAGCTTGAGGACAGAGTCCGCGTATTCCTTGCAGAGGAAAAGAGACTGCTTGATGAGAAAATGGCTATTGAGGTCAAGGTAAGAACCCTTCGCGAGGAGCTTGCGGGCAAGAGTGAGATAGATATCAGAGGTCAGGTTCCGCCCCTTAAGAGAAAGGTGCTCGGCGAGGTTAAGCACGAGGAAATTCTCGCGGGTATCGAGGAGTGCGAAACGGCGATAAGAGAGCAGGAAAGACTTGCGGAGCTTGTTGAAAACGAGCTTTCAATCCTCAAAATGAACGCTCAGGACCCCGCAATTCTTTACGCTAAGATGGATGCAAACGAATCGAAAATAGACGAGCTGCGCACTCAGCACAGAGCTTATTACTACGCATTGAAGGCGATTGAGTCTGCAAGCGACAACCTGCGCGAGGAAATATCTCCGCGCCTTGCGGAGTACTCCGCTGACCTTATGGGAATTATGACTAACAAAAAATATACGGACATTTCCGTTGACGACGCCCTTAAGCTCAGCTTTAAGTCGTTTGACGGCGAGAATAAATCCGTTGACTACCTTTCGGGCGGTACGAGAGACCTTACCTACGTTTCGCTCCGTATGGCTCTTATCGATATGCTTTACACAGAAAAGCCCCCCGTCTGCTATGACGAGAGCTTTGCACATCAGGATAATATCCGAGCAAAGTCAATGATGGAGGCAATCAAGCATCTTTCAAATGAGGGCTACCAGTCAATTATCTTCACCTGCCGTCAAAGAGAATCGAACCTTGCAAAGGACAAGGACGAGAACGCAAGGCTCATCAAAATCTCACGCAATAAGGCAAAGCTTGTTTAGTACGCATAGAAAAACTAAGGAGAATTTGACGTTATGAGTAAAAGAGTACTGCTTATCGGCAGTTCATATATGGACCTTTGCGCTAATATGTGCAAGGTTCCCGAGCCCTTTGAAACACTTACCGACGACGGCGGGGTAGCATATACCCCGGGCGGTAAGGGCGCGAATGCCGCAGTAGCATTCCAAAAGCTTGGCGGTGAGTGCGCTTTTATGACAAAGCTTGGCGCCGATACTCACGGACAAAGACTCTTTCAGTACTATAAGGAGCTCGGTATTGACACGTCATACGTTAAGGCTGACCACGGTAACGCCACGGGCTTTTCTCTTACACTTCGTGATGCTCTTGGCGAGAGGAAAATAAAATATCCCGGCGCCAACAGCCACGTAACGACAGAAAATATCCTTGAGGCATTCACCTCTGAGCCCGACGCTCTTTATATCGGATTTGATACATCCTTTGAAACAGCGCTTACCGCATCAAAAATAGCAAGCGCAAAGGGACTACCCATTATAATCGACGCGGCGCCGAGTGAAAAAAGCTTCCCGCTCGAATCTCTGCCGCAGATAGAAATTTTCTGTCCCAACGAGAGCTCCGCGTATGAGCTTACCGGCATCAGACCGATAGGCGCAGATAACGCGCTCCGTGCCGCTCTTGCGCTGCGCCGCCGCGTAAATGCGAAATATATCGTTTTGAGACTCGGTGAACGCGGTGCCTTCATCTACGACGGTAAATATCACTCGGTAGTTCCCGCGTTCCCTGTTACAAAGGTAGTAGATACCTCGGCAGCAGGCGATGCCTTCACGGCAGCGCTTACGCTTATGTATCTTGAAAGTCTGGATATTAAATCGGCTGCGCGATTTGCATCGTCCGCAGGCGCACTCGCAGTAACCAAGGCAGGCGCATCCGTATCCATCCCCGGCAGGGATGAGGTTCTCGCCTATATGAAAAAGTATTCTACTCTGTAAGAAATATTCTGGTATCGGAGGGCTTTATGCATTACGATTATTCCGAAATTGAATTTGGCTCAAGGGATGAAAAAAGCACGCTTTGCGGCCGCCTTTACATTCCCAAGTCTGATTCTCCGCGCGCTATAATACAGATTTCGCACGGTATGATAGACCATATCGGCAGATATAAAAATTTAGCCGATTTCCTTTGCGAAAAAGGCTATATAGTTGCGGGAAACGACCATCTTGGCCACGGAAAGAGCGTGAGCGACGAGCACGATTACGGCTATTTTGCCAAAAGCAACGGTGTGAATACACTGATACGTGATTTACATTCCTTTAACCGTATTCTCCGCCAAAGATACCCGAATTTGCCGATAATTATGCTCGGACACAGTATGGGCTCTTTTCTTGCGCGCCTGTACGTGGCAAGATACCCCCACACGGTCAGAGGCTTGATTATTCACGGCACCGCGGGCAAAAATCCGCTTGTCGGGCTTGGCAAGCTTCTTTCAAGCGCGATAATTCTCTTTAAGGGCGACAGACATCGCTCAGAGCTTCTTGAATCCCTGAGCATAGGCGCGTACAGAAAGTGCTTCTCAAAGAATGAAGGGGACAACGCATGGCTCTCACGCGACGTCGCTCAGGTAGAGGACAGAAGCACCGACCCATTTACCTCGTTTAAATTCACCGCAGGCGCATACCGCGACCTTTTTACAATGCTAAAGGAATCTAACGGCAAAAGATGGTTTACAGAGTATCCAAAGGAAATGCCTACGCTCATTATGAGCGGCGAATGTGACCCCGTCGGTGATTTTGGCAAGGGCGTTAATTCCGTATATAATCAGCTCCTTGTCTTGGGCGCTACGAATCTGAGTCTCAAGCTCTACAGCGAAGCAAGGCACGAGCTTTTTAACGAGCTTTGCAGAGACGAGGCCTTTACGGATATTCTTAAATTTACGGAAAGTGTAGTAAACACATGATAAAAACCCTCGCGATATGCGGTCCTACTGCCTCGGGTAAGACAGCCCTATCTATGCTTCTCGGAGAGAAAATACCGCTTGAAATTATCTCGCTTGATTCAATGCAGATATATATCGGTATGGATATCGGAACCGCTAAGGCAAGCAAGGAGCAGAGAAGCAGGATTGCTCATCATATGATAGATATAGTCGAGCCAAGCGAAAATTACAGTGTTGGCAAATACAGGGTGCAAGCCTTGGCTATAGCAAAAGAAATCCATAATAAAAACAAGCTGCCCCTCTTTGTGGGCGGCACGGGACTGTATTACGATTCTCTTTCTCGTTCACTCTCGGACGAGGTGCCGGAAAGTGATGCGGAGTACAGGCAGGAGCTGCTTTTGAGAACTGACACTGAGGAAAAAAAGCAACGGCTCTGGCAAAAATTATACGAAATTGATAAAGAGAGCGCAGAGGCGGTTCATTATAACAACGTGCGCCGTGTGATACGCGCTATTGAAATATACGAAAAGACGGGAATTAAAAAAAGTGAGCTGGACAAGCGCTCAAGGGAAGAAAAAAGCGAGCTCACAGCTTCTCTTGTCAGTCTTGATTTTCACAACCGGGAAAACCTCTATCAAAGAGTTGATAAAAGGGCCGAGCAAATGCTCAAGGACGGTCTGTACGACGAGGTCTGTTCGCTCTACAGCACGGGCAAGCTGCCCGAGGGCAGTACCGCATCACGCGGCATCGGATACAAGGAGATGATATCTCATATAAAGGGAGAAATCACGCTTGATGAGGCTTTGTCGCTAATAAAGCTGTCCTCGCGCCGATACGCAAAGCGCCAGCTTACCTGGTTTAGGCATATTGAAGACAGAAATACCGTATATCTTGATGATGAAAACGGTAAAATGCGCGGTATAAATTCCGTTTTCGAAGAGATATTGAGAATTGTCAAAGACAATTGGAAGGAGATATAAATTATGAAGGCTTTGGAGCTAAAGGAAAAAATCAAAAACGGTGCGCTTTCACAGTACGCCGGAATATACAAAAGCCCCGAAATGCAAAAGGAGCGCTTTATTCGTGCGATTGATGCCTTTTGCGAGCTTTACGGTGACAGGGAAGCGGTATTGCTTTCCGTACCCGGCAGGAGCGAGATTTCGGGCAACCACACAGACCATAATATGGGTATCGTGCTTGCAGGCGCGATAGACAGAGACGTTATAGCAGTAGCCGCCAAGAGCGACGAAGCAGCCGTGCGCCTGTATTCAGAGGGATACGGTGAGTCGGTAACGGAGCTTAAGAAAGTAAATGATAAGGAGAGCTTTGAAAAATATTCCTCTGCCGCGTTAATTGCAGGAACCTTGAACGGCTTTACAAAAAGAGGCTATAATATCGGCGGATTTGACGCTTATCTTACAAGCGACGTGGTTAAGGGTAGCGGTATT
>JAZRNI010000002.1:0-13347 GCA_045648105.1 Eubacteriales bacterium
GAATTGACACGCCTGCGCTCTCTGATATTATTTTTGCGCGGTTAATGCCGTTCTCGCTCAAGAAAAACTCAGCGGATTTGAAATCAATCTTTTCGTAATTCTTTTTTTCTTTTTTGCTTAGCTTTTTATACTCATCGTAGCTTAGCTCTTCCCTGCCGGCTACTGAAATCATAGCGCTTAGCTGTCTGTTTTTCGAAATTTCGTAACGGACAAACGGGGAATCTATACGGAGAGCGCAGAGAGTCTTGGCGCTTGATTTATCAAATACCTCGTGTCTTACAAGAGCGCTTGATATATCGAAAATCGTTCTCTTGTGAAAATAGATAACGAACACGCAAATACAAAAAAACAGGCAAAGAATAGAGGCGAAAAGTCCGATAGGAAAATCTATACCTATGTTTTCGTACTGATTGAGGTTTAAGGAAAAAAATCTTTTTAATTTATCAAACATGAAAGGTTTCCTTTGAATTTATATTTCATCTAAGAAGTCAGATCCGCAGATGGTTTTTAACAGCTCATCAAGGTCCTCGTTGTCCTCGTAATAAAGGGTGAGGCTCTTTTTTCTTCCCTTGCCCTCGATTTTAACCTTTCTTCCGAGGTGAGATTGGAGCTTAATCTCCATTTCGCGAAAATAGTCCACGTAAACGGGCTCGTCGCTGTCTTCTTGCTCCACAACGTTGCGCTTTTGCTTATTCAGCTTTTTGACCTCTTCCTCTACCGCACGTACGGAAAGGTCGTAAACCTGAATTTTCTCCGCGAGCGGAATTATATCCTCTTTATATTTGAGCCCAAGGAGAGTGCGTGCGTGACCTGCGCTCAGCTCACCGCTTGCAACCATAGTCAAAACCTCAGACGGAAGGTCTAAAAGACGAAGTGTGTTTGCTATCGCGCTGCGGCTCCGTCCGATTTTCTGTGAAAGCTCCTCCTGAGTTAGGCCGTAGTCGCTCGCAAGAGCCTTAAATGCCATTGCTTCCTCTATCGGGTTCAAGTCCTCGCGCTGGATATTCTCGATAAGAGCAATTTCCGCAACGTCTCTGTCGTCTTTATCTAGTATAATCGCGGGAATTTCGGTAAGACCTGCGATTTTTGATGCTCTGAAGCGCCTTTCGCCTGCAATAATCTGATACCTTCCCTCACCGTACTCGCGCACGAGTATAGGCTGAAGCAGGCCGTTCTGGCTGATTGAGTTGGCAAGCTCCTCAAGCGCAGCCTTATCAAAGTTCTTTCTTGGCTGGTCGCTCTTAGGGTCGACAAGAGAAAGCCTGAGCTGCTGTATCCGATTTTCGTCGGGGGCGCTCTCCTCTATCGAATTATCTAAAAATATGGCGTCAAGTCCTCTTCCGAGTCCGCTATTCTTTTTCTTTGGCATATTTATAATCTCCTAACAAAATATTTTAAAAAAGCCGTTAAAAGCTTCAAAATTAACCGTTACGTAACAAATTGGTAAAATATGGTAAAGAATACCAACAAAATCAACATATAAAATGTTGAAAGCTGCGTGTTATGTTACTCGCTAAGTCGATATTTTCGACAAAATAAGACAAAACGGTATAAATCTTAGATTCTGAGCATCAATTCCTTGGCAACCGCGGCATATTCGAGCGAGCCCTTGCCGTAAGGGTCGTGATAGCAGATAGGTTCTCCGTAGCCGGGCGCTTCCGAAATTCTGACCGTGCGCGAAATCGGCACCTTGAAAAGCTTATCAGCGTAGTATTTTTTGAGCTCCGCGACTACCTGGCCCGTCAAGGTCAGCCTGCCGTTATACATTGTAAGCAAAATTCCAACAATCTGGAGTGAAGGATTATATAATTGACGTATCTTTTTTATCGTATTCAGCAGCTGAGACATACCCTCAAGCGAATAAAACTCGCATTGCATAGGCACGACTACGCCGTCGGAAACGGACAAAGCCTTTACGGTAAGCATGCCGAGCGAGGGCGGACAGTCTATAAATATGTAATCATAATCATCTTTGATAGATTCTATGGCTAATTTAGCGAAGTTTTTATCCTCTTCAAGCTCATAAAGCTCAAGCTCAGCGCCCGCAAGGTCTATATTTGCAGGAATGACGGATAAATTTTTGAATTTAGTCTTAATTACAGCATCGGATACGTCACATCTACCGATTATAACGTCATAAATAGTCTTTTTAATCTTTGATTTAGCAAGACCGAGTCCGCTGGTGGCATTTCCCTGAGGGTCCATATCAATCATAAGGACTTTTTTGCCCTTATTTGCTATTTGGGCGGATATATTCACACAAGACGTCGTTTTTCCAACGCCGCCCTTTTGATTCGAAAAAGAAATGATTTTTCCCATTTTTTGTTCTCCATAGTTAAGAAAATACCGTTTTTGAACACAGACAATAAAAAACGGCATATTTATATATTGCAACTAAATTATATCATTTTCGGGGCTATGTGTCAATAGAATTTTGCTTTCTTTAAGAAAAATATAACAAAACAAGCAATGTTTCACGTGAAACAGGACTTAAAATAACGAATAAACACATTTTCCTTAGGAAGTAGGCACTAATTTGCAATCTTGGTGTGTTTCGCGTGAAACATTGCTTTAAATAACAAAGAAAACGCATTATTTTCTCAAAAGCAGGTACTAGTTTACAAATCTTAGTATGTTTCACGTGAAACATCGATGAAATAGCATTAAAATAACCCTAAACAGGGCAAATATCGCGCTTTTAATGCCTTAATGAGCGCAAAAATGCAAAATTTGAGATAAAAAACAGAGATTATCGCACATAACACAGCTTTTTGATAAGAAGAAAGGGAAAATAAATAGAAGGGATATATGCAAGGGAAGAATAGCGTTGTCGCCTCTAAAATCCGCAAAATAGCGATATACCTGTAAATTAAAGCTAAATTAGTGGTTTAAGAGCTCAAAATTGCTTAAAATAGCTAAAATAGCGCCCAAAAAAGCTATATACCAGTGAATTAAAGCTAAATTAGTGGTTTAAAGAGCTTGCAGGTAAAATAGCGCAAAACCGGCATAAGAAAGGGCAAAAGCTTGTCTGTAGCCACATAATACGGTTTTAGAGACTATAATCAAGCATACACAGTACTTCATATTCGGGCGCGAGTGTTTTCGGAGGCATTTCGGAAAAAATGGCGCAAAATGCCTAAAAATGGTAAAATATACCATATTTTGCCTTGACCGTGTTTTTTTAATACTTTTTGCCTAAATATTCAGCATAATGCATATTTATTACTGTTGAAAACTGTTCGTAAAGGTGATATAATATATTTGTTTTATGAGAGGTAAAGAAAATGAATGATTTACAAACGCAAATATACTTAGTGAGACACGGGCAGTCTGTGGGAAATCTTAACAGGGCTATACTCGGTCATACGGATTTAGACCTTACTGAGCTTGGAGTAGAGCAGGCTCAAAAATGCGCGCGATTTTTAAAGGAAACACACGTAGACGCGATATTTTCAAGCGATCTTAAGCGAGCTTACAGTACGGCCAGAGAGCACGCGGAGCTGAGAAAAATGAGCATTATAAGGTCTTTTGAGCTCAGGGAGCTTTATTTTGGCGACTGGGAAGGGGTGCGTGTTGCTGACGTAGAGCATACGGATCTGTATAGTGTGTCTTGGAAAGAAAATTTCGGCACGTTCACAGCTCCGAACGGTGAGAGTGTACAAGCGCTTGCACAGAGGGTTTATTCCTTTATAGAAAAGAAGGCTATAGAAAATCCGTCAAAGTCCTTGATTTTCGTTTTTCATGCCGCCGCAATACGCAGCTTTTGGGGAAAAATATCAGAAATACCCTTCGAAAATTTAGCACGGGTCCTACCTTTCCCGGATAATGCGTCTGTAAGCCATGCAATTTATTCACACGGCAAATTCACTCCGCTTCATTATTCCATAAACACGTTTTTATAAAAAGAATGCCATCCGCGTATTTTTTAACACGGGTGGCGTTCTTTTTTGCTTTTTCTTATGTTTGATGGCTTTTTGTAAATAATAGTTTACATTATGAACTGCTTATTGATTTATAATGTTCTTTAAAAGCGTTTCGCTGTTTTGGTAAGCGATTTGCGCTTCTTCCTTTCCAAAGTGCTCAGCTACGGCGCTTTTGATTCTCAGGCAAACGAGAGTGTCACTTGGAAGACTTGAAAATTCGGGCAGGGAAGCGAGCTTGGTCGAGGAAAGATAAGCGGCCGAATTGTCGTAAAGCTCCAACACGTGCGCGTCTTTTTGAGCATTTGCACCTATGTTTTCCGCATCCTTCTCCGACCTTGAGTCTCTTAGGTATTCTTGTCCGTCAATGCTGTATACCGCGCCGTCGTTAACGTAGTCTAAAAGCGGTGTAAAGACGGGAACCTCGGTGATTATTTTGTACTCCTCGTATATAGCGGTGGAAAGCAGGCATACGTAATAATCGCTATACATCAGATTGTTTGAAAATTCTTCCTTGTTCTCTTGCAGCAAAGCGTAATTGAGCTGCTTGTCAGGCACGCTGTCGAAATTTTGCATTTCCTTTGAGGTGAGCAGGTATAGGTCAAGAAAATCTACGTTTGTCTCTCCGTCGCCGTTGTAATCGCCCGCAAGACGCTTGAGCGAGCTTAAAGCCTCGGCGTACGGCGGAATATCTCCGCCGCTTGAGGTGCGCTTGAACTCGTGAGGGCCGGCGTACATTATATGTATGTCGTAGCTTGTCTTATTGCACATCTGCACACTGCATATGACGAGTGTGAATATCAAAAACAGGGCGACAACAGTGTGCCACTTGTGGTAGTACCAGAAGTTGGACAGCTTTTCCTTTGCTGTCATGCTTGAATAAGTGTTTTCTTCCATCTTTAAGCCTCTCGTGTTTTACTGTTTACATTGTACTATAAATTATCGGATATTTCAAGAAAAAAGTGTAAACATTTCAAAACGTATATGCATAATTATTCATAAAACGGATTTTGCTTCAAATTATTTCAAAATCGGGAAAGCTATAAGCAAGCCTGGTGCCAATATCCGCGCCCTCCGGTAAGAGTGCCAGCGCTATGAAAAGCTCCTCGTTACTTTCTGTATCCAAAAGATAGGCGTAATCGCTTTCGATTCTTGTTAAAACGTATATTTTTTTGTCCATTTCATCCTCGCTTTGATCTTGTTTTATACTGACGAGCGGTAATTCTCTGTGTTGATGCTGCAAAAAACATAAAAATTTATAACGAAAAGGAGCTTTCTAAATCTCAAGTACGATTTTTAGATAGCTCCTTAAAATTTAATCCTGCGGCTTCATCGTGGGGAAGAGAAGAACGTCGCGAATTGAAGCCGAGTCGGTAAGAAGCATTACAAGACGGTCGACACCGAATCCGAGACCGCCTGTCGGGGGCATTCCGTACTCAAGAGCCGTTACGTAGTCGTAATCAACCTCTGCCTTGCAGCTTGGTTCTTCTTTTCTCTTTGCCTCAACCTGTTTTTCAAATCTTTCCTTTTGGTCTATGGGGTCGTTAAGCTCGGAGAATGCGTTTCCGTACTCCGTGCAGTTGATAAAATACTCGAATCTTTCCGTGAAGAGGGGATTCTCAGGCTTTCTCTTTGCCAGAGGACTGTTTTCAACGGGATAGTCGTAAATAAACGTAGGCTGAATAAGCTTATCCTCAACAAAAGCATCGAAAAGCTCTACCAAGACCGCACCCCGTGTCGCGTTTTCGGGAACTTCGATCTTGTGAGCCTTTGCGGCGTTGCGCGCATCGGCATCGCTTTGCCAATCGTTGTAATCTATTCCCGAATACTTTTTAACTGCCTCGACCATTGTGAGTCTTTCCCATTTGCCAAGGTCGATTTCCTTGCCCTGATAAGTAATAAGAGTGCTGCCGCAAACCTCTTTGGCAAGAAGCTTGTAAAGCTCCTCTACAAGGTCCATCATTCCGTAATAGTCTGTATAAGCCTCATAAAGCTCAATTGACGTAAATTCGGGATTGTGCTTAGTGTCCATTCCCTCGTTTCTGAAGATTCTGCCGACCTCGTATACCTTGTTCATACCGCCGACGATAAGTCTCTTCAAGTAAAGCTCGGTCTCGATACGAAGATACATATCCATATCAAGAGTATTGTGATGAGTTGCAAACGGACGCGCATTAGCGCCGATTTCCAAGGGAACGAGAATGGGAGTGTCAACCTCCAAAAATCCCTTGGAGTCAAGATAGTCACGAATTATCTTTAAGATTTTCGACCTCTTAACGAAGGTGTCCTTGACCTCGGGATTGACGATAAGGTCAAGATATCTCTGTCTGTATCTTTGCTCAAGATTCGTAAGACCGTGGAATTTCTCGGGCAAGGGGAGAAGGGATTTTGCAAGCAGCGTCATTGACGTTACGTGCACGGATATCTCGCCGGTCCTCGTTCTGAAAAGGAAGCCCTCAAGCCCTACGATGTCACCGATATCCCATTTCTTGAACGATGCGTAATTTTCATCGCCGAGATTGTCGCGGCTGACGTAAATCTGAATTTTTCCGTCGTTATCAAGTATGTGCGCGAACGATGCCTTACCCATTATACGCCTGCCTACTATACGGCCGGCAAGCCTTACGGAAAGCTTTTCGTCCTCGGAAAGACTGCTTTCTTTTTCACTAAAAAGATCGACTGCATCGCGCGAGGTCGTGGTTATATCGTATTTTGTGATTGCAAACGGGTTGTTGCCTGACTCATAAAGGGCATTAAGCTTTTCTCTTCTGACGGCAAGCTCGCTCGTTTGATTTAACACGGGGGCGCTGTTGTTTTCGTTATTTGCCATTTTCGTCGTCCTTTCTAATTTGCTTTGACTTGTCTTTATTGCTTCGCTCTGTATACTTTTTTAACCGTAAGAAGCTGCTCCTTAACTCCGCTGACAACAACGCTGTCGCCGGCCTTTGCGCCGAGGAGAGCTACACCTATCGGAGACGAGTCGGAAATTTTGCCCTCGAAGGGGTTAGTCTCGTAAGAGCCTACGATGTGATACTTGAAGTCGCACTTTCTTGTCTCGTTGTAGCCTTCAACAAATGAGCCGACGCTTACTCTTGAGTCATCAATCTGAGACTCGTCAATAACCTTCGCGTGTGAAATCATCTCGCGCAGCTCAGCGATTCTTGAGTGAATCTTGCCTTGCTCGGCCTTTGCCTCGTCGTACTCGCTGTTCTCTGAAAGGTCGCCGAACGCGCGAGCTGTCGATATATCTTTTTTATTTTCCTCTACCTTTACGTTCACGAGGTAATCAAGCTCGTCCAACAGCGCCTTAAATCCCTCTTTGGTGTAAGTCTTCGTTTCTGCCATTTTTAATATCTCTCCATTATTTATTTTATTAAGCTGTAAATTTCGGTATAAGCATCGTCAAGCGCTGTTTCCATATCCGGGCAAACAAAATTTGGAGTTATGCCCACCTTGTGATAGTTTTCACCGCTTGGCGGATTGTAGTATGCCACTGTAAGCGTGAGAGTCGAGCCGTCAATATAAGAGAACGTGCTTTGCATTATACCCTTGCCGTAGGTCGTTTCTCCCACGATGCTTACCTCTAAATATTCCATTTCTCCGTAGTCTCGCATCGAGGACGTGAAAAGCTCTCCCGCAGAGGCTGTATATTGATTGCAGATTACAACGCTCGGCACAAGATACGAATGGGAGTCCGTATCGTATATCGTTGACGCATAACCGTTGCTGAACGATACGATTGCCGCATCGCTCGGTGCAATGTAGGAAAGCATTTCCACAACGGCAGAAAGATATCCGCCGGGGTTGGAGCGCAGGTCGTAAATTACTCCGACACAGCCCTCACTTTCAAAAAAGCTGATTGCCTCCTTGAACTGCTCCGCTGTGTTTTCCTTAAAGCCTGTAATTTTTATATATCCGATTTTTTCTTGATTTACCGAGTAGCTTACCGACTGCTCTACTATCAGACTTCTTACAACGTCAAAGGAGAGAGTGGTGCCGCTTCTGTCTACCGTTATTGTGACACGGGTGTCAATCTCGCCCCTTACCGCCGCAATGGTTTTTTCATATCCCATCTCGCTGACAAGCACGTCGTCAACCGCAATAATATAGTCTCCGGGCAGTATTCCCGCCGCTTCAGCACCGCTTCCCGCATTAACGCTCTCAATCAAGCAGCTGTTATCAAGCCTGTTAAACAAAACCTGAACGCCGATACCGACAATCTCGCCGCTCATATCCGCGTCATATTCGTCATATTCCTCGGGGGTTCTGTATACCGCGTAGTCGTCTCCGACGCAGTAGACGAGGCAGTTGATAAGCGAAATCGTCATCTCTTCCTTGTCGTAAAGATTTATCTCGTCGTAAAAATGCTCAAAGAAGCAATCTGCCATCGAAAGGGCAAGGTCCTCTGGCTCGGGTATATCTTCTACGTAGTTGTTTCTGAAGGTGCTTTCTACGGAATAAAGCTTAGATGCATCAAAGTCGGGAAAATACCAGTCGATAAAATATGAGTATACGTAGTCAGCGGAAATTCCGCGCCGCTCTTCCATTCTTTCAAGAATCGCATCCTTCTCGTAAAGATGCTCGTTACCGTTGCCTAAGCAGGAGGAAAGAGATACCGCCATCGCTATAGCGAGAAGCGATAACAAAAGAATTCGTATACCTAATGATATTCTTTTTTTCATAATATTTTGCCGCTTGCAAGAATATATACCCCGTCCCACAAAGCAGGCATAGGGGTATACAGTGCAAAAATCCCTTTACTATCTTTGTTTAAAACTTGGTGGGCTTGCTGGTAAGATATTTCTTAACCATAAGCGCAACCTTAAACGTTACCGCGTGGTCAAACTCTCTAAGGTCAAGCCCCGTAAGCTTTCTGATTTTTTCAAGACGGTAAACGAGGGTGTTGCGGTGTACGAAAAGCTTTCTTGACGTTTCTGAAACGTTAAGATTGTTCTCAAAGAAGCTTTGAACCGTCATAAGTGTCTCGCGGTCAAGTGACTCAAGCGAGCCCTTCTTGAATACCTCTTGAAGGAATATCTCGCAAAGCGTGTTAGGGAGCTGATAGAAAAGTCTGCCAATGCCGAGACTGTCGTACGACATAACGGGCTTCTCAATATCGAACACCTTGCCGACCTCAAGCGATATTCTCGCTTCCTTATAAGCCTTTGCAAGATCCTTTAAATTATTAACGAATGAAGAAATGCCGATGAGCGGTTTTACGTTGTAATCGGCGGAAATAGTCTTTAAAAGACCCTTGGCAAATTCAATGATGTCGCCGCTGTCTAAGCTTTGCGCCACTTCCTTAACAAGTACAATGTCCTGCTCGCCGATGCTTATAACGTAATCCTTGGTCTTGTCCTTGACGATAGACTGTACGATTTCGTAAGGGGGCGTCTGGCTGTGTCCCTGGAATTTAAAAATAATTACGACTCGCTGACCGTCGGTGTTGAAATGAAGCTCGTTTGATTTGATGTATATATCGCTTGGAAGTATATTGTCGAGTATTATGTTTTTTACAAAAGAGCCCTTATCGTATTTTTCGTCGTAAAGGCTTTTTATATTGCCGAGCGAAATCGCAAGCATATGCGACATCTTTGATGCGTGAGAGTCGTTGCCCTCTACGAAAACTACGCACTCGTTTTTGTTTGACGAGGAAACGTAGCGGTATGTATATCCGTCTAAGACAACATCGCCCTGAGAGTGTGAAAGCTCCTCTCTGACACGCTGTCTCGATTCTCCTATTTTGTTAAGCTCGCTCGATGCGATGATGATGCCGTTTTCGTCAATAACTCCTATGGTACGCCCGATAACGTCCTTCATCTGATGAATGACGGTTTGGAATAAGCGGTTGGACATAACTTACATCCCTTTCTTTTGTTGATTTGATGGTTCTGATCTGCGGTATAAAAAAAGAGAAACAAAAAAACGCCGAAACGCAGGGAGAGAGGTCTTCTGCATCTTATGTTTTTTGTGAAATAATCAATAATACGGTCGTCTTGAATCAAGTTTTGTTTATACTGTACTACATTCTATCTTATTTTTTGATAATTTTCAATACTTTTTTAAAAATAATTTGTAAAAATCACAAAAAAATTGCCATACATTTGGTAATATTTACATAATCGTTAAAGCTCAAACTCATATGAAATTGCGGAAAGGACGTAACTCGGTGCCGTTTCGCATCTCAAAATTCTCGGGCCGAGGTTTACGCAAATTGCTCCAAACGAGGCTGCCGTGCTTACCTCGCTTAACGAAAATCCGCCCTCGGGGCCTACGAATACCGCTAATTTTTCACCCGCGCGGACACCGTCAAGCGCGCTTTTAAGGCTTACGGTGCTGTCACCCTCGTAGCAAAACAAAATTTTCTGACCGCAATCCCTTGCCGCGGCGAGCGCCTCGGTAAACTGCAAAGGGGGTAAAACCTCTGTCAAAACGGTTCTTCCGCACTGCTTTGCCGCCTCGGTCGCTATTTTTGCAAGTCTGTCCGTTTGCTTTTCCGCCTTTTCGGGCTTGGGTCTCTTGACACAGCGAGAGGACTCAAAGGGAATAATTCTGCAAGCGCCAAGCTCCACCGCCTTTTGCACTATCATCTCAAGCTTATCTCCCTTCGGATACCCCATATACAAGCTTATGACGACGGGCGACTCCGTATTCTTTTCAAGCGTTGATACGATTTTGAGCTCGCACTCCCCGTCCCGTATTTTCGTAAGAATACAGCTGTGCGCCCGACCCTGCATATCGCAAACCGTCACACTGTCTCCTACCGCCATTCTGAGCGAGCGCGCTATGTGATGCGCGTCGTCTCCCGTTATCTTAACTGAGCCGTCGGAAAAATTTTCTGACGGAACGAAAAATCTAGGCATACTGTTTACCTCTGAAAATGAAAGTTTTATTTTGACCTTCTGACAAGCAATGCAACCCAGTCGTTTTCCTTTTCTTCCTTTACAATCTCGTAGCCGTGCTTTT
The DNA here is from genome assembly GCA_045648105.1 of Eubacteriales bacterium. Taxonomy (GTDB): domain Bacteria; phylum Bacillota; class Clostridia; order Oscillospirales; family CAG-272; genus UBA1740. The sequence continues at coordinate 10,887 of JAZRNI010000002.1, forward strand.
TGAGCGAGTCCTCTACCAAGGGCTTACTCGGCTCTATTATTCCCGACAAAATCATCAATGCATCGTCGGCAAGATAATCCCCGATATCGGGTAACATTCTTACTATAATTTCGGCAACGATATTCGCAACGCAAAAATCGTAACGCTCTTTTTTGTCAACGTTCAAAAGCAAATCCGACACTCCGACTCTTACGTTATCACAAGCGCTGTCCTTTACGTTTTCACGCGCAACCTTGACCGCCACAGGGTCAATATCGTAGGCGAAAATTTCACACGCCCCCAGCTTTGACGCGCAAATTGACAAAATTCCTGAGCCTGTACCAATATCAAGAACGCGCTTGCTTTTAAGATTTTCGTCCTGCATAATACGCATAACGAGCCTTGTCGTCTCGTGAGTTCCCGTTCCGAACGCCATACCGGGGTCTATTCTTATGACAAGTTCGTTTTCGCTTTCGCGGTAATTTTCCCACGCGGGCACTATCGTAATTTTACCGAGCTTTATCGGCTTGTAATATTTTTTCCAAGCGTGCGCCCAGTCCTCCTCGTTAAGCCCCTCAATGCTCAGCTCGTAATCAATTTGTTCAAGCTCAAAGCGAGCTTTTATAAAGTCGGTGTATTCGCTGAGATTTTTGTCCTCGGATACGAAAAGCGATATTTTAGCAATAGTTTTGTCGGCGTTAAGTATGCTTTCGTCAACAAGCTCGCCGTACATTCCGTTCAATTTAAAATCGCTGTAATCCTCAATCATAAGACCGTTTTCAAGCATGCTCATTATAGATGAGGCTTCGTCAAGACGGTTTACGTCTACCGTTACCGTGAGCTTAGTCCACTGTCCACACATATTTTTACCTCGCTTTCTCGATATCTTTTTTTATTTGCTCGCTAAGAAGCTCTGCACTTTCGAATTTTATCTCCTCGCGGATAAATTCCTGTAAAAATATCCGCACGTTTTTTTCGTAAAGGTCTACGCTTTCGTCTAGTATAAAGCTCTCTGCGTGTATTTTTCTTTCATTAAAGGTAGGGCATTTGCCGATATTGGTAATCGCCTTGTACTCTTTTCCTTCACACACGGCAAGGCTTTTATAAACTCCGCTTTTCGGCTTGATTTTTTCGTCCGCTATCTCAATATTAACGGTAGGGAAGCCGAGGCGCTTGCCGAGTCCAAGCCCGTGGACAACCGTGTTCTCAATAAAAAAACCGCAGGACAGAAGGGAATTTGCGAGAGTGATGTCTCCCGAAATTATCATCTCTTTGATTTTCCCCGTAGAAATTTTTTCGCCCTGTAAGCTGAGCTCCGGGACGGAAAATGCATCGCGCCCCGCCTTTTGCATCTCGCGCTTAAGATCGTCAAAGGCGCATTTTGCACCCCTGCCGAACCTGAAATTTTCCCCGCAAAACGCAATCGCAATATCAGCTCTGTCAATTAACACGTTTTTCACGAAGTCTCTTCCGTCCATATTGCGTACAGCCTCGAAATCCACGGTGTAAACCAGGTCTACGCCAAGGGAGCTGAATACTCCGTCGCGCTCGGCTTCCGTAAGAATACGCGATTCGCTGTGCCGCTTCGTGGGTAAGGACGAGAAGGTAAATACCGCAAGAGAAAGCTTTAGCTCGTCCGCCTTTTTCCGTGCCGAGCCTATGAGGGCTTCGTGCCCCTTGTGTACTCCGTCAAAAAAGCCAAGCACCGCAACGGACTCGCCAATCGAATCTCCGCTTAGATTTTTTACGCTCAGCACGCTTATCCCCCCTCTCCGGTCATAAATATTATACACCAAAAAAAGCAATTTGTAAATAGATTTCATTCTTAATTCATTTTCTTTAATTTATTTTCGCGTATTTTTTATAAAATATCCCTCATATTGACAAATCTGAGGTTTTTATGTTAAAATGTGTGTAATAATAATGCAGGGGTAAAGCTATGAAATTGAATTATAAAAGAACCGTTCTCGTCGGCTTTGCGTTCTTTCTCATAAACGCCTTTTGGCAGGCGTACGACGCAATTGTTCCGCTTATTTTAACCAACCACTTCGGACTTATGCAGACAGCGTCCGGTATCGTTATGTCGTTTGACAATATCTTAGCGGTGTTTATGCTTCCTGTTTTCGGCGCTCTGTCGGATAAGGTTAACACAAAATACGGCAGACGCACGCCTTTTATATTTATCGGAACGCTCGTGGCGGTAGTTTCCTTTTTGCTTCTCACCTTTATCGACAACTATCAGATTTTAAAGCTGGTGGATGCGGGAATACCGAGCCTGCGCGAGGCGCTCTCAGATACTGAGGCGATTGAGGAAATAATAAAGAAAACCTTTGAAATCACAAAGCAAAATCCTCTCCCTCTCGTCGGATTTATCGCAACTCTTTTGCTCGTGCTTGTCGCGATGGCATCCTTCCGCTCGCCTGCCGTGGCTCTTATGCCTGACGTAACGGTCAAGCCTCTTCGCTCAAAGGGCAACGCGGTA
>JAZRNI010000003.1:0-8982 GCA_045648105.1 Eubacteriales bacterium
AGGCAAGAGCCTCGGTATGAAGGAGCTGGAGCGCGCAAAGGCGTACGGACGCTGCTGTCAGATGATAGGCTTTGTGATTTCCGTTTTATGCGCGATAATCTTCTTTACCCTTGGCGGAACGATGATGGGCTTGTTCTTCCCAAACGACCCCGATATAGCTGCGGTAGGAACAAAAATCACGTGGGTCATAGTGCCAACCGTCCTGTTCCAAATATCTCAGGTAATTTACATGGGCGCTCTGCGCGGCGCAGGAGACACGCTTTTCACCGCCGTTTCATCAGCCTTTTCCGTTACCGTCGTCAGAACGGTGGTTTCGTATTTCCTTGCCTACACCTTGTCCTTTGGAATCATCGGCGTTTGGCTTGGTATGTTTGCGGACCAGCTCTTCCGCTTTATCGTATCCTCAATCCGTTTCAAAAAAGGAAAGTGGGTACACATCAAAATATAAACAAAAAAGCGCTTTAAACCTTTGCCGTTTAAAGCGCTTTTTTCAGTCTAATCAGTCAAGATTGAGCGAATTGAGCATTGTACGAAGAGCTAAAGCCTCTTCCTTGGTGATTGTAATGCCTTTGCCCATCTTCTCGTGCTCAGGAGACCACGTACGAATATCGTATACGGGTTCTCTGTCGTTCCAAACGATAAGATTGAGCTCCTTGTTCCAACCGTTCTTGCCTTCGCTGACTATGCCGATGTTTTCGACTATTTCGTATTTAATCTCGGGCATTTTAACATCTCCTCATATAATAAAATAAAATAGATTTTAAAATTACACAACTACATTCTACCACACATAAATACAAATGTCAATAAATTTATTAACATTTTTTGGTTATTTTGATAAAATTTTTGAATTTTTTGCTAAAAAATGCCCGAAATATGTCGTTGCGCCCCACAGTGGGCGCTTTTTTGCTAAATTTTGAGTCCTCTTACGTACGGTCAGCGCCGCTTTCCTCGTCGGAAAGCCTTATGAGCATATTGGCAGCGCTCTCGGCGCTCCTGTTTTTCTCCTCGTTGCGATCCTGTATCGCGTAGAGCCTTCTGTGATAATCCGAGGATTTAACGTTGACGCCTATAAGCCTTGGCGCAAAGGTTTTCTTGAGCTTGTTTTCAACGAATCTGTCTCCAAGCCGTTTTTCAATCAGTCCTATGACGAAGGTCAGCTTTGGATTGGTTGCGTAAAGCGCCTCAACGAACGGCTCGGCAATTTTATGGTTCGGTATCTCCTCCATAAAAAAGCTGAGAGTTTTGTCGGGAAGCCTGCGTATGGTGATTTTGCGGCTGTTGGGCATCTCGGGAAAGAGAATCTCTACCTTGTGTATAAGCTCGCCTTCCTCGTTTTTTACAGCTGAGCCCAGCACCCGTGCTACGTATTTTTCGCCGTCGAAATCCACTACGTTTGTCGCGTGGTCGTAAAGACCGACCTCGAAGCGGATATCCTTACCGCCTTCGCACACAGTCATAAATAAAGTGTTAAAGTGCTTGTGAAAGCTGACACTCTCAAGTCCGCCCGTGTAGTTATTCTGCATAGCTCGGATGAATAGGGGTAAGACTCCTTGGTTATTGTCCGGAAAAGCAAACTTACCAAGCACCGTGTCCCATTCGTGAGGGAACGGCGTTGAGCTTTTGAGTCCGAGGCGGTAGCTAATTCCGCGCAAGGTGGGCCTTGGATATATCCACCTTCGACTTGTGAAGAAGTCATTTTCGCAGTTCTTCAAATCACGGTAGGTGATACCCGTGTCGCATTTTTCGCTTAAATCCCCGCCTAAATACTCCTGTATTATAGCGAGCGCGGGGCTTTTTTGGAACATTTCGTTGTTTTCCGAGTTTATGATTACCGCAATATTGTTTTTCGGGCACATCCATACGTTTTGCCCGAGCATTCCGTTAAATAAAAATTCGTCGCTCGTGCGGCTGGACCATATATGGTATCCGTAGTTAAAGCCGCCTGCCTTTTCGGGTACGGTTGCGTGCGGGGCGGTCGATTCCTTCACCCAGCCCTCGGACAAAATCCGTCTTCCCTCATAAGCACCGCCGCCGAGCATCATCATAGCGATTTTGCCCCACGACTCGCAGGAAAGGTATAGACCCCATCCTCCCTTTTCAATACCCTCGGGACTCTTTTCCCAGTAGTAATTGGTTATATTAAGGGGCTTGAATATTCGCTCCTCAACGAGGCTTAAAAGTGAGCGTTTCGCAACGCGAGTGACGATGCAGGCAAGCATATAAGAGTTCATACTATTGTACGCAAACAGTGAGCCCGGCTCGAATTTCACCTTCGACTCAACAAAAGCGCGCGCCCACAAATTTTCACTTACCGATCCTGCCTCGTTAAAGGCGATTCCGCTCTGCATAGTCAAAAGATGCTTGACCGTTATTTTCTTGAAGCTTTTATCCTTTGGCGCAATTTCGGGGAAAAACTCGTATACCTTGCGGTTTATATCAAGCTTTCCCTCGTCACAAAGTATGCCTATCGCCATACCCGTCACGCTCTTGGACATTGAGTGCGCCAGGTGCCACATATGTATATCGTATCCGGGCGCATTGCACTCACAGATAACGCTTCCGTCCTTTATCACGAGCAGATTATGTATGTTGGCTCTCGGCTCGGCTTCAAGACCTTTGAGCATCCTGTAAAGCCTTTCGCTCGTAATTCCGTATTTTTCGGGCTTCGAGCGCTCAAGCGAGGGGTGCTCCAGCTGCGAAATCTCGCATTTCTGCGGACAGTAGGGTATAACGGCAGGATTTTTCTTGCCGAGAAAGGACAGCTTAAGCAAAAGCTCTATTGATTTTTTTACCCATTTTTCCATACGAAGACCCCCCTTGCGCGAAACTAAACGCGCTCGTGTATTAAGATATTTAGCGCTTTGTGATTTGAATATAACACAGTTGATATCCTTTGTCAAGCGGCAAAACAAGCGAACAGTTTGACATTTTGTAAATTTTTTAAGGCTTGGTGTCGAAAGCGCTTGCAAACAGAGGAAATATGTGGTAAAAAATTTTATTTTTTATGTTAACGTATTGATTTTATTACGCAACTTGTGATACAATAATCATATGGCAAATAGGGTCTACAATCCATTTTCGCTTTATAAAGCGGAATGTTTGGGGGTAATGAATGAAAGCAGGCTACAGCGCGTTTTACGTAATCAACGTCGTCTTTCAGGGTATATTTACCTTGCTTTGGCAAATAGGTACCGCCGTGCTTGTCGGATGGCTGCTCGTCCGATACGTAAATGCGCCGCCGTGGATATACGTGCCCCTTATTCTGCTCGGTGTCGGCACCGGGCTTGTGTCTATGATAAAATTCATACTTGCGGCAATGAAGTCGCTTGAGGGACTCGAGGAGCAAGGAAGGAAAAAAAGAACGGAGGACGATAAAAATGAAAAATAAAGGCGGTCTGTCCGTTTATCTCGATATACTCTGGCTCGCCCTCGGCGAGGCTACTGTCACGCTTATAGTGTCGGCGGTTTATCTTCTGATTGAAAAATACAGCTACACCGTGCTGACGGGCGCATTGCTCGGAAGTGCTGTAACCGTAGTCAATTTCCTGATACTTTCCGTTGCGGTAAACCGTGCGGTAAACGCTTACATACAGGCTCGCGGCACTGATGAAATGGACGACGAGACGGCAGAGAAGTACGCCAAGGAGCACGGTATGGCAGTGCAAAACGCAATGACTAAGTCGTATATTTTAAGAACCGTTCTTATGCTCGGCGCTCTTGTTCTGGCTATGATTTCGGGATATTTTGACCCGCTCGCAACGGTAATACCTCTGATTATGTACCGCCCCGTGCTGTATTTAACGGAGCTTATAAAGAAAAACATCGCAAAAAGGAGGGGTAAATAAGCCTTGGATTTATCTGTAAACGGACCTAAGGTCTACGTTCGTATAGAATGGCTCTATGAGAAATTCGCGGGCACGATGGTAGACATTTTCGGAAATTTCGGCAATCTGATAACCCAGACTACGGTATCGCTTTTCGCCGTCACGCTTCTCCTTATCATACTTGCGCTCGTCGCAACGAGAGGGCTGTCCAAGCGTCCCGGCAAGCTTCAGGTCGTCGTGGAAAAGCTCGTTAATATGCTCTACGGACTCGTGGAGGACACCATGGGCAAGCACAATTTGAAATTTGCACCCTATATCGGAACCTTGTTTTTAGCATCGATTTTAGGCAGTCTTATCGGCACTACCGCGATTTTTCGCTCTGCGACAGGCGACCTCTCGGTAACCCTTGCGTGGGCGCTTGTAACGACCGGTATGGTCTGGTACAATAATATTAAGAACTTCGGCTTTAAGGCATGGCTCAAGGGATTTGCCGAGCCAATAGCGGTTATGACGCCGATGAACGTTGTTTCCGAAATAGCACAGCCTATTTCAATGGCATTCCGTCACTTTGGTAATATAGCGGGCGGCTCGGTGCTTACGTCTCTTATTTACGCGGCTCTCGCGGTAGCGTCAAAGGCGCTTTTCGGCTGGCTTCCCGCGGCGGTGCTGGAGCTTTTTCCGCCATTTCTTCAGGCGGGTATACCTGCATTTCTCTCGCTTTATTTCGATTTCTTTTCGTCGTTCGTGCAGGCATTCGTATTCTGTCTTCTTACTATGGTCTACGTGGCCGCGGCGTGTCCGCCGCAAAGCGAAAATACAAGGTCCTCGAAGAAGCAGTCAGGCTAAGCTTACAATAAAATTAAATATATATTAAAAGGAGAAAACAAAATGGATGTTAACGCAGCAAGAGCGCTCGGCGCAGCGCTTTGTATGGGCCTTGGAGCTATAGGTCCCGCAATCGGAGAGGGTAATGCGGTAGGTAAGGCGCTTGAGGCTATGGCGCGTCAGCCCGAAATGACAAGCACTATCCGTACCAATATGATTCTCGGTTGTGCAATTACCGAGACGACGGGTATTTACTCCCTCGTTATATCTCTTCTTCTGATGTTTATGGGAATTAAGTAATATTCTCTTTAAAAAATGCGAAAAACAAAACAGTAAACTTTAAGGAGCGCACTATGAAAATAGTTTTTGATGCCTTTGAATCATTCGTCGGCGTTAACGTGTGGACGATGATTTTTGCATGGTGCAATCTGCTTATTTTGTATTTATTTCTCAAAAAAATTCTCTTTAAGCCTGTCAAGAATATGATAGACTCCCGTCAACAGGAAGTAGACGATATGTATAGCGGTGCCGAGTCTGCAAGGACCGACGCTGAGTCAATGAGGGCTGAGTACGAGTCTAAGCTTTCCAAGGCGGACGAGCAGAGCGAGGAGATTTTACGTGCGGCGCAAAGGCGCGCACTTCTCAAGGAAGAGGAAATTTTGAAGGAAGCTTCAGTTGAGGCGGCAAGAATACGCGAGAGGGCGGATGAGGAAATCGCTCTTGAAAAAAAGCGTATGCTCAGCGAAATCAAGGACGAGGTATCCTCTATGGCTGTTGGCATCGCCTCTGCCGTTATAGGACGCGAGATTTCGGATAAGGAGCACGAAAAGCTTATTGACGAGTTCATCGACGGGCTTCCGGAAAAGGCAAGCGAGGCTGAGCTATGAGTGACCTTAGCCGCAATACGAAGGCGTACGGCGACGCTCTCTTTATGCTAGCCGAGGAGCTTTCCGAAACTGAAAAAATCCTCTCTGAGGTCGGAATTTTAGAACAGCTTATCAAGGAAAATCCCCAATATCCGAGCCTTCTTGACAGCCCCGCGCTTTCCAATACCGAGCGACTCGGGCTTATTAACGATGCCTTCGGCTCTTTTTCAAGGCCGCTTTTGAATACCGTAAGGCTTCTTTGCGAAAAAAGGCTCTGCCGCTCTCTTGCCGGAGTGCTCTCGTCCTTCAGACGGGCATATGAGCTTTCCTACGGAATCGAGCGCGTTGAGGTGATATCCGCAGTACCCCTCACGAGCGTTCAGACGGCAAGACTGCGTGAAAAGCTTGAGAAAATAACCCAAAAGCAGATAATTATCAGTAACACCCACGACCCATCCATACTCGCCGGTATGAAGATAAGGTATATGGGCGTGCAGCTCGACAGCTCTCTGAAAACGAAGCTGGAGCGCTTTGAAAAAAGTCTTGGCGAGCTTGTAATTTAACGAATAAAGTTGGTGAAAAAATGCAGTCAAAAATAGATGATATAAGCAAGATTATCAAGGAGCAAATCCGCAACTACGAGTCAAAAACCCGACAGGATGAGATTGGCTACGTTATATCCGTCGGTGACGGTATATCCAAGGTTCACGGCCTCGATAAGTGCAAGTCAAACGAGCTGCTTGAATTTGCAAATGGCTCGTTCGGTATGGCACTTAACCTCGAGGAATCGTGCGTCAGCTGCGTTCTTCTCGGTAACGACGTCGGAATTAAGGAGGGCAGCATCGTAAAGAGAACGGGCAGAGTCGTGTCCGTCCCTACGGGAGACGCGCTTGTCGGCAGAGTAGTTGACGCGCTCGGTAACCCTCTTGACGGCAAGGGCCCTATCGGTATTACCGAGTACAGCCCCATTGAGCGCCGCGCTTACGGCATTATTGAAAGAAAATCCGTATCTGTGCCTCTCCAGACGGGCATCAAGGCAATAGATTCCATGATTCCTATCGGCAGAGGTCAAAGAGAGCTGATTATAGGCGACAGACAAACGGGTAAAACGGTTATTGCCACGGATACCATAATTAACCAAAAGGGCAAGAACGTTATCTGTATCTACGTCGCAATAGGACAAAAGCAGTCGACGGTGACAGGCGTGGTTGATACACTCTACCGCGCAGGTGCTATGGATTACACCATAGTTGTTTCCTCTACTGCGGGCGACCCTGCACCCCTGCAGTACATAGCGCCTTACGCGGGATGTACGATGGGTGAATACTTTATGGAGAAGGGCCGCGACGTGCTCATAATATACGACGACCTTTCCAAGCACGCGGTGGCGTACAGAGCGCTGTCGCTTCTCATAAGACGTCCTCCGGGCCGCGAGGCATACCCCGGTGACGTGTTCTATCTCCACTCAAGACTTCTTGAGCGCGCGGCAAGGCTCGCGCCCGAATACGGCGGCGGCTCTCTTACCGCTCTGCCTATAATCGAAACGCAGGCAGGCGACGTTTCCGCGTATATCCCCACTAACGTAATTTCAATTACCGACGGTCAGATATTCCTTGAGTCCGAGCTTTTCCATTCAGGCGTCCGTCCCGCTGTAAATCCCGGCATCTCGGTATCGAGAGTCGGCGGTAACGCGCAGATTAAGGCGATGAAAAAGGTATCGGGTAAGCTTAAGCTCCTCTACTCGCAGTACAGAGAGCTTCAGAGCTTTGCTCAGTTCGGCTCCGACCTCGACGCGGACACAAGGTCCCGTCTTGACCAGGGCGCGAGAATAGTTGAGGTTCTTAAGCAGGGCAGAAATTCTCCCATCGCCGTAGAGCTTCAGGTAGCAATTATCTACGCCGTCGTAAACAATATGCTGCAGGAAATCGACGTTGGCGATATCAGCCGCTTTGAAAGCGAGCTGTTCGAGTATCTGACAGCGGTAAAGAGCGAGCTTCTTTCATCCATCAGAGAAACGGGCAATCTCTCCGACGAGAGCGAGGCAGAGCTTAAAGCTGCTATCCTCTGCGTCAAAGAGAGGTTTTGAGCGGTAAGCTATGGCAGGAATGAAGGAAATTAAGGCGCGCATGAAGAGCGTTGAAAGCACGATGCAGATAACCAAGGCTATGGAGCTCGTTGCTACCTCAAAGCTAAGACGCGCCAAGGAAAGAGTTGAGCGCACGCGCCCCTTTTATCAGCTGCTCGGTCAGGCGATTGATGAAATCGCTCTTGCATCCGACGGCTGTGAGTCGGTCTGGTTTTCAAAACGAGAGGTGAAAAAAACGCTCATCGTTCTGTACGCAGGCGACAGAGGCCTTGCGGGCGGATACAATTCCAACGTATTTAAGCTTGCAGAGGAGCTTTCGCGCGATTGCGAGGCGGTATGGCTCCCAATCGGAAAAAAGGCGCTCGAATACACAAAGCATAAGAATCGCGAGATTTACACCGATAGCTTTGAGTGCGCCGGTGAAATGGGTGTCGGGTCCATGCTCGAGCTTGGCTCACTTGTGGCAAGCGCATATAAAAACGGAGAATTTGATAAGGTAACGGTAATTTTTACAGAGTTCGTATCCATGATGACGCAAAGGGTGGTGTACGCTGAGCTTTTGCCGCTTATCAAGGATGCGTCGAAGAGCAAAAGGAATATGGAAAGCGACTGCGAGTGCGAAGAAATGCTCGATAAAATAGTCCCCGAATACGTGGGCGGTATATTCTATTCCGCACTTTGCGAGTCCTTAGCGTCTGAGTCCGGCGCAAGACGTACGGCAATGAACTCCGCAAATAAAAATGCCGAGGAAATGATAAGTACTCTGATGCTCAAATATAACAGAGCCCGTCAGGCGGTAATCACACAGGAAATTACCGAGATAGTTTCCGGCGCCGAGGCGCTCTGAAACGGCGTTTTAAGGCGCAAAATGCAAGAAAACTTGAAAGGAAAGAGCAGATGGAAAAAAACATCGGCAAGGTAATACAGATAATAGGTCCCGTGCTTGACATCAGGTTTGAATCAGGCTCGCTTCCCGACCTGCTCGGCGCAATAGAAATAGAGCACGAGGGCAGAAAGGTAGTGTGCGAGGTCGCAAGCCAGATAGGCGACGACGTCGTAAGATGCGTGGCTATGTCATCTACCGACGGTATGTCCAGAGGAATGGACGCAGTTTACACGGGTACGGGTATAACCGTCCCCGTAGGCAATAAGACCCTCGGCAGAATTTTCAATCTTCTCGGTGAGCCTATAGACAATCTCCCTGCTATCGAGGATAGTGAAAGATGGTGCATACACAGACCCGCTCCGTCATACGACGAGCAGGAGTCCGCCGCTGAAATTCTCGAAACGGGTATCAAGGTAGTAGACCTTATTGCGCCCTATACCAAGGGCGGTAAGATAGGTCTGTTCGGCGGTGCCGGCGTAGGCAAGACAAGTC
>JAZRNI010000004.1:0-3626 GCA_045648105.1 Eubacteriales bacterium
AGGATGGCACAGAGGTAAAGAAAAAGAGATATAGATACCTCTGTTACCATAAGACGAGAGACCTCAACGATTGCGATGGAGCATCCGCATATACCGCAGAGAAGATAGATCAAGCAATATCCGAGCTTATACGTCAATATCTCGACTGCATTCTCATAACCCCAAAGGATATGGCGATAGAGAAGAGATACAAGGAACGGATAAAGGAATGTAAGGATAAAAAGCGTTATCTTGAAAAAGAGCGTGAAAAGCTGACGAAGCAACTCGACGGTCTAACTGCAGAGATAGCAAAGGCACTTTCGGGTAACAGTAAGTTTGACACAGATACGCTTTCGGTAGCAATAAGCAACACGAAAGAAAACCTTCGTGAAACGGACGAAGAGCTTGCCGAGTGTATACGCAAGATAGAGAAGCAATCCGAGCTTATGGAAGGAATCGACGGTAAATACAATCTATTTCGCTCGTGGGCAGACCTATACGACAAGGCAACGCTTGAAATACGGAAGATGATAGCTTGCCAGCTGATAACGAGAGTAGAGGTAAAGCGAGGTTACGAGCTTTCGATATATTTAAATCCCTCGTTTGCACAGTTTCTCGGCAAAGAAGCGGTAGAGAACCTCGTGGCAAAGAAAAACAAGGCGTGTTAACTTTTTTGTGATATACCTTGCTATATGGCAGAGCGCATGACTGTTAATCATGATGTCGCTGGTTCGAGCCCAGCAGTGGGAGCCAAAAAATCCAAGTCTTTCGACTTGGATTTTTTCATTTGTGTCCGTAGGACAGAACATCATTTGATCGAAGGTCAACATCGTTTTGAGCGTAGCGAAAACATCATTCCTCATTTACACGGACACAAATGAACGATGTTGAGGCGTTGCCTCAAATGATGTGATGCTTCGCATCAATGATGTGGGCTTGCGCCCAATGAAGTTGCATTTTAATACTATCATCTCAACAAAAACGCACTTTTGTCTACCGACAAAGGTGCGTTTTTTGAATGATGTTTGCCTTCGGCAAATGATGAAGGCTTATGCCAATGATGACGGCTGCGCCTAATGATGTGTGGCTTCGCCACATTTTATGGCAAACATCGTATCATTGCGTGTGAAACGAGCAACATCATTTTGAGCGAAGCGAAAACATCATATCGCCGTAAGGCGATGCATCATTTGAGATATTGACAGTTTTGCGGTATAATAGTGAAAAAGGAGGTGCGCAATGAAAGAAAACAAACTTTCAGATCGCTGTCCTCTAAATGCACTTCCTTGAGAGTTGTGTTGATTGCATCTTGCAAAACCGCAAAGGAGAAAACAAAATAATTTTTGTTAAGAAAATAATGAAAATAGTTGATGCTTTCAAAGTGGGAAAATATCAAGTCATCATTGTTTAACGTATGGAAAAAGATTTTCATCAGATAGAAATCGAAGGAATAAGATACAATATTGTCACAGTGCATGATATGTTGTAATTTTGTTTTGCAACCTCGAGTATGAAGACCGTTTGGGATAGCTACCATAAAGCAGTTTTATTATACACACAAAAAGGCCGAGTGAAAAGAGACGTGCTTTTAAAGACGGTTTTGAAAAAAGAATACGTTACCTACTGACAGGAAAAGGACAGAGAATTTGCGTTCTCTGTCCTTATTTCTCGGCGAGCACTGCTTTTGTGTGCACGGAAGCGTTTTTATTGGCGCTATCTTTGCTCGCGCAAACGCGATATATTTGTGCTTGCGTTCAAATGCGATATAAGCTCCCTTGCACTCGGTATCGATATGATATAAATCCCTTCACGTAAGAGGGGGCATTTCGCAAATCCTGTAAGGGATTTATATCGCTGCGTAGTGTCATTAAGGTCACTACTCTAAACTCGTTTTTTTATGTTGAGCCGCATAAATTGATACACGGGGTGGCATTTGCAGCGCTTTTTGATGAAAAATGCGATAAAGCTTATATGTCGACGCCAAGAAGCTGCTTTGCAAGTATACCAACGGCAAAGGATATAACGGCAACACCGATGCTTATGCCCGACATCTCAAGAAAGCGTGAGCAGAACTTCAAATCCTGAGCAACCGAGGTGTAGTAGGTAAATCCCGCGATAATCAGTACGATAATTCCAATCATAACCGCAAGGGCGATAAGAGGTTGAATTAAGAGTATGTACGGCGCGATAAGCGCTACAACCGTCAGTAAATAGGCAATTCCGGTATAAGTGCAGGACTTGAAAGCATCCTTTCTTCCCTCGCTTTTCGCCGAGAGAAATTCGCTTGATGCCATGGAAAAGGTGGCTGAAATTCCGACGATAAGTCCCGAAAGCGCAACTACCCTCGTATTTTGAAGCGCAAAGGTAAAGCCTGCAAGGCTTCCGGCAAGCTCAACCAGGGCGTCCGAAAGACCCAGCACCATGCTGCCGACGTAATGGAGCCGCTCCTCGTCAAGTATCGCAAGCAGTGCAGTCTCGTGCTCCTCCTCCTGCTTTCTTATATGCTCGCTTTCAGGAACCTCGTTTGAAATTGAGTCATATTTTTCTTGAGCCATTCCCTCGCCGCGCTCCATAAGCTTAAGCGCAAAGGTGAAGCCGAGTATTCTCGCAAGCAGGGTGTACTTGAAAACCTTGAGCTTGCTAGGCTTCATCTCAAGCCCTGTATAGCCCTTCCATATCTCGTAGTGTGCGCGCTCCTCGTGTGAAAGCCGTTCAAGCGTCCGCTTGTTCTCCTCGCCCTTCGCAAATTTCGCGATTTTGCTGTAAATCACGCTCTCCGTCAGCTCGTTTTGCTGCATCCGCCTTATAAGCTCAAGGCTTTCCTTTGATATCTTAGTGGTAGTGCTCACCGTCAAAACCTCCTTATTGAAATCCGGGGGACAGTGTTTATTAAAAGCATTATGCCTCAATACACCGTCACCTTTTTTGAATATTATAACTCACTTGCACAAATTTGTCAACAAAAAGCCTCCTGCCGTAGTCTCTGTTCTACTGCAGGAGGCTTTTTACAAAATAAAATTATTTGTTTGCGTATTTTGCCATTTCTTCCTTAACAATCGCGACGATTTTTTCAATATCCGACTGGGATATAGAGCCTGAGCCGTCTGCTTTGCCGTCGCTGCCAAAAAGCTTCATCTTCTTCGCGGTTTCTTGCTTAACAGCCTCAACTGCCGCGGGAATAAGGTCGATGATGCCCTTGTTCATGCTCTGGAATTTTTTAAATTCCGCTTCTACTGCAGCAACGTTGATATCCGTAAATATGTTGACCTTGCTGATGCCTTCTTGGATAGCTTTTTTGAAATCATTATCGGTAAGACCCGAGCCACCGTGAAGCACCAACGGAACGTCTACAGCCTTAGCTATAGTGCGTATTCTTTCAAAGTCAAGCTTCGGGGGAAGCTTATATGCTCCGTGTGCGTTGCCTACTGCAATTGCCAAGGCGTCAACGCCTGTTTTGTCAACGAAGTCCTTTGCCATTTTAGGATCGGTAAAGTATGCAGAAGGGTCAGCAAGATGCGAGCTTCCCTCCGCGGAGCCCTCGTTGTCGCCAACGTGACCGAGCTCTCCCTCTATCGTCGCGCCGTAGGAATGGGCAATGTCAGCCATTTCCTTAACCTTGCGCACGTTTTCCTCATATGTATCCGTCG
>JAZRNI010000005.1:0-2632 GCA_045648105.1 Eubacteriales bacterium
TTGGCCTCCGACTTCGCTCGGCGCTTTTATCCGTTAGAGCTACCTAAAATTACCCCATAACGCAGCTTTTAATATCACGGCAACGCCAAAAAAACCGGGCGTTGCCTCTTTTTTTGTAAGCAAAACTTGACTGTTTGTAAAAAAACGCGCTTTGTCTAAAATGCAGAAAAAACAGCTCGAATTTTGTGCATTTTCACGGAAAATTCCATAACATTTTGATTTCAAACATTATGCGGTTTTGTTGAATACAATTCACATTTCGTTTTGAGTAGAGCGGAAAAACGCAAAAATACCGAAAAACAATGCTGATTTTAATTCACTTTTGAGCGTTTGTTTTTTTGCGTTGAAAAATGGCGGTAAACATTTGTTTACATTATTTGCGCTGCGGATTAGGATTTTCCTTGCCAAAATCCTCCTAATATATATATTTATCGTAAATAAGGTATTGACTTTTTGAGTCGTATATGGTAGAATTTACTCAACTATATTGGGGGCGCAGGCCTGACTGTGCCCGCTAAAGTTAAGTTAGAATTTCTTGGAGGAAATCAGTTTATGAAGAAGAAAGTGTTTCAGAAGCTAATAGCACTTTTGCTTTCTGTAACAACGCTGTTCAGTCTGTTTGCCTTTAGCGCGTCCGCAGAGGACGTGAAATACGGCTCAAACAAGGACACTGCCGCAACTCTTGAGGAAATGCAGCAGCTCGTCGGTGTTTCGTCGTACGCTGAGTATTTGGCGGCAAACGGAGACGCTTACAAATCCGGGCTTGACACTATCGTTATCGACATCAACGATATGATTGCAGGCAGCAGCGGCGTAAAGCCGTCCCAGAGTGAGGCTTGTCTGAACTCGTATGCAGAAAACAAAACGAACTGGGAAAGCTTCGGCGATGCATGGGATTCGTCGATATATCTTCCCGCTACGGGCAGGACCACGTGGAACTTTAAGATTCCCGAGGGAGCCGATAGCTATTACTACATCAAAATCGAATATTATTCCTGTCTTACGAGCGAGAGCAGTATAAGCTCCGTCGAGCGCAAGCTTTACATAGACGGCAGAGCTCCGTTCAACGAGGCAAGCTTCGTTAAGTTCGATAAGGACTGGGCGTATACGAATTACACCGTTACCGAGTCCGAGACGAGTGAGCCTGACGGAATCAATACCGAGTATTACCGCGAGGCCGAGGGCTATTTCAAGGTCGTAACGGAGATAAAGAACGGTAAAAAGACGGAGACTAAATATAAGCTGTCGCAGGACATCAACGGAAACTCAATGCTTCCTACCTGCACTCAGACTCCCGGCTGGAACACTAAATACGTAGAGGATACATCGGGCTATTACAACGGATATTTCCGCTTCTTCTTGCTCAACGGCTCACATCAGCTGACCCTTGCCGCAGAGCGCGAGCCCATAATCATCAAATCAATAGAGCTGATTCCTTACACACCCGACGATAACGTTCTTCCCTCGTACGAGGAGGTTAAGTCGTACTACGACGAGATGGGCTACACCTCGGCAAACGGCGGTAACACCATTATTCAGGCGGAGTTTCCCGACCTTGTATCGGACTCCTCGGTTTACCCCACCAACGACGCGAGCTCGAGCGCAACCTATCCGTCAATATCCAGCGCACAGATTTATAACGTTATAGGTGAAAACAGCTATAACTCGATAGGACAGTGGGCGGCGTACAAATTCCGCGTTGATAAAACGGGACTTTACAAAATAGGCGCGCGCTTCAAGCAAAGCACCCTTCAGGGTATGTACCTTTGCCGTACTCTCCTTCTTTCGGGCGGCGGCTACGGTCTTGCTGACGGCACTCCCACAGTTCCGTTTGAGGAGGCGTACGACGTTCAGTTCAATTACAGCGAGGATTGGCAGTCGAGCTTCCTTGGCGACAGCAGCGGTACGAAATTTGAGTTCTACTTTGAGGAGGGCGTCGAGTATACCGTTTATTTGAAGTGCTCGCTCGGCTCACTTAAGGAGCTTATCCAGAGAGTAGAGAACAGCATGAATACCGTTAACGACGCATACCTTCGTATACTTCAGCGTACGGGCTCGGCACCTGATGAGTACACCGATTACGATTTTGAAAAGCTTATGCCCGACGTGCTTCGCACTCTCGGACTTCAGGCTATAGAGCTTGACGACGTTAAGAACGACCTTGCCACTCTTTGTAACATAAAGAACGGCGCGCATATCGCAACTCTTGAGACTGTTGCTATTCTTCTTGATAAGATGAGCCGTAACGACGGTGAGTTCATTCCCGCCAATATGGCTAACCTCAAGTCCTACCTCGGTACTCTCGGTACTTGGGTAAACGACTCCAAGAAGGGTACGCTCGTTCTGGACAGCCTTGCGGTTGTTCCTCTTTCGGTTGAAGAAACCGAGCTTTCAAAGAAAATAATTCCCAAATCTGCGGGCTTTTTCGCTTCGCTTTGGTATGAAATCACTTCCTTCGTGTCCTCCTTCTTCACAGATTACGATTCAATGGGTCTTACAAAGGAGCCGAGCGCGGATACCTCGTCCGTATCCGTATGGATAGCAACGGGACGCGACCAGTCGCAGATATGGCGTACAATGATAGACGCAGAGGGCGGATTTACCGACCTTACGGGTAACGCGGTAACTCTTA
>JAZRNI010000006.1:0-12764 GCA_045648105.1 Eubacteriales bacterium
AGTTGACCAGGAAGGTTGTCTTCCTAAGACCGCTTGGCCTTCCGACTTCTTTCTGTCCTCAAAAACAAGCTTCTTGACGGCGAACATTGCGTCTGTCACGTTTGCTATTCCAAAGCCCTGCGGACCTGTGAAGTTGTAAACCGCGCCGCCCTCCTGTGCGGACTTTCCGCGTCCTATACAGTCCTCTATCATAGACGATAAGAAGGGCAGGGGACATCTCTCCATATGTGCAAGGTCTATCGCGTTGCACGCATTCGCCATCAGAGAAATCATATAGCTCTGCTGAGCCTTGTACGCATCGTAAAACTCCTCAAACGCAGTCATTTCCGTAACGTCCTTGGTACGAGGACCTATCTGAACGCCCTTGTCAACTCCGCGAGAGAATACAAGCTCTATAGGTCTGCACATATTGAAGAATGCCGCATCGTGCCAGCCGTCCGTCTTGCCGCCCTTCTGAGGCTCAACGCATCCGATAATGCAGTAGTCGCGCGCATCCTCAAGCGTTACGCCTCTCGCCATAATCGACGGTATAATTACCTCGTCGTTGTAGTAAGCGGGCAGACCCGTGCCGAGTCTTGTAAGCGATGCCGCCTTAAGCATAAGGTCGTCGGGTGTGCCGTTCCATACTCTCATCGAAATAGACGGCTGGGGCAGAGAAACGTGAATAGACGCCTCAAGACACATATACGAAAGGTCGTTGGTAGCGTCGAGGCCGTGCTCGTTCTGACCGCCGACAATGAGGTTCTGGAACACGCCGTATCCCGCAAAGCCCTCGGCAGACGCCGCGTCGCGCACCTTGTTAAGGTCGTTCATCTTGACCCATATGCAGTCAATGAGCTCCTGCGCGCTCTCAACCGTTACAGCACCGCGCTCAAGGTCGGATTTGTAGAAGGGATACATATATTTGTCAAAGCGACCGGGAGATATAGAGTGTCCGTTGGACTCAATCTGAATGATAAGCTGTATAAACCAGAAGCTCTGGCAAGCCTCAGCAAAGCTCGCAGCGCCGTTCTCGGGCACGTTTCTGCATCTCTTTGCTATTTGTAAAAGCTCCTCGCGTCTGCTTGCGTTGCTTTCACTCTTTGCCATATCCTCGGCAAGGCTCGCGTATCTGTTAGCAAAGCATATTACCGCCCTACAGGACTCCTCAACAGCATCGAGGAACTGAGTCTTCTTGGTGTAATCCGGCTCGTATACAGAAAGCTTCGCTCTCTCGTCGCTGACCTGCTTAAGTATACCCTTGTAGCCGTATTTGAGCACCTTTTCGTAGTCTACGCTTACGTGGCCGATGCCGTTGTAAAAATAGTTGCCGGGTGTAAAAACATTATGTACCGTAAAGGCCTCGTAGGCTTCCTTTGCCATATTTGCCTTCGCAAGGTCGCTCGTCGTCTTGCCCTTCCAATAGCTTAAAGCACGGCGGAGCGCTTCCTTGGTGCTATCGCTTACGTGGAATTTGTCTGCCTCTCTCTCCGAAATGGTCTCAAACTCGCTTTCAAGCCACTCAAAAGAGAACTCGGGGAATACCTGACATCCCTTAGGCGTTACCGTCGCGCTTCCTACGATAAGCTCGTTGTCTCTTATAACGATGGGTAAATTTTCAAGAATATGGCGCAAGGCCGCGCTTCTTCTTAAAATAATCGGCAAGCTCTCCGTTGCCTTGTAGCTCTCGGTGATAAGCTCCGCTCTCGCGCTCTCAATTTCGGGCATTTTAACGAAAAGTGTGTCGATAAGCTTGTCTATTCTGGAGCTTTTTTCGGTTACAAATTTAAGTTTTTCCATTTATATCACCTCGTCTTTATAGCTGCTTCCATAATTCGGGATGCGGTGCGGCAATTGCCGCAAACGACGAAAGCTGACCCTCGCCCTTCGCATAAGCGCTGCCTGCCTCTACCGCCGCTGTAACGTCGCCAATCTCACCCGTCACAAGCACGATGCCCTTACCGCCCATGCCGCGTGAAATTCTTAAATCGTAAATGCTTACACGCGATGTCTTAACCGCGATATCCGCTGCCTTGATTGCGCTCGCCGCAGAGAAGGTCTCAATAAGTCCGAGCGCTCCGTCAGGCTCGTTTGCCTGCGTACCGAACAGCGCTGTAATTACCGACTCGTCGATTTTTCCTATGACCGAGCTGTCAATTATGTAATTGGCAAACTTCAGACACACGTGCTCACACGCTACCGTAACGTTGGAAATACTGCCCGTCAGGATAATCTCGTACTTTCCGGGGCAGGCAGGTCTTGAGGTGACCATCTCAACGCCCGCACTCTTGAGCGCAGCATCAGTCGCGCTAACACCCATAGGGATACTTTTTAATTCTATAACACCTATAGCCTTATACATCTTAGTTTACCCTTTCTATCGTAATTTTGTCTTTGTCGTATACCGTTACAACACCGTCAATCGATGCGTGCAGGGATACCGACAGTCCGTCCGCGCTCTTTGCAATAAGGTCTCCGCGCGATACCAAATCTCCGCTTTTTACCACAGGCACGCTCGGCGCGCCAATGTGCTGCGAGAGGGAAATATCTACTCTGTCAAACTGCATTCTTAACACACGGGTTGGCACTTGATCGAATTTTGATACTCCGAGCACCCGCTTCCACCTCTCGCTTGATACCTTGCGGTACTCGCGCTCAGGCTTCACCTCTGCAGAGCTTGATACGTATTTCATTTTGTTCTTTTGTAAAAGCGTCTTGTAGCTCGCTATAACCTCGCGCGGGGAAATGCCCTGCGGGCAGGCAACAGACTCACATACGCCGCAGCTGCAGCACAGAGTCGCGCTCAGCACCATAATCGGCGATGCCTCGGCAGCTCCCATAGCGGTTCTGACCATCTTGTGCGGCTCAAGCGGATATCCGAGCAAGCCTCTCGGACACATATCCGTACATCTGGTGCATTGACAGCACGCCGTAGCAGCTCTGCCTATCGCCATCTTCAAATTAAGCTTCTTCGTTCTTACCGCCTCGCAGTCCGTCGGTAAAATGAGTATAGCCTTGGTATTCTTCTTTATGTAAGCCGTCCTGTGATTGATTACCTTACCCATAGACGGACCGCCGTCAATTACCGTGTGGCTTTCGTCAACCTTAATCGACAGCGCGTCAAGTATATCCGAAACTCTCGTGCCGATAGGTACTCTTACTACTATGCTCCTGTCAATATCACCGCCTATAGTCACCCACTTGGTAACTACGGGATAAGTGCCCACAACAGCCTTTGCAATATTGTAAACCGTCTCTACGTTAAATACTATAACCTTCTCGCTTATAGGTAAATTACCGGGCTTCACAAGCCTGCCCGATGCCTCGTAAATGAGCGAAATTTCATCGCCTATCGGGTAAACGTCGGGCAAGACGCGCAAGCTGATTCTTTCTGATAGCTTTTCTCCCTCGGAAAGACCCAGGCGCTTGGCAGTGTGAGATTTTACAGTCAAAAGCGCTTTGTTTATTTTTCCCGCGTCAAGGATTTTTTCGGCTCCGAATATAATCCTTGAAAGCTTGCTTTCAATAATCGAAAAGTCCGTGTATAAAAGAGGCTCGCATTCCGCGCCGTTTATAATAAGCAGGTCTGCTCCCTCCGAAAGCTTAGCGTAAGAGGGGAAGCCCGCACCGCCCGCGCCGACAATGCCACAATCCTTTATGAGCTGATTAAGCGTTTCCATTCTCGGTTTTCCTTTTTTAAATTAGTCTACTATACCTACGATTACCGCATCTGTAGGCGTATGCTCCTTCTGAAGCGCAAGACTTGCAGAGCTGCCCGTGGTAATCAATACCGTCTCGCCTATACCCGCGCCGACGCTGTCTACCGCAATTATGTATTTACCGGTGAGCTTGCCAACCTCGATAAGCTCAACCTCCATAAACTTGCTTCCCACAAGGCTCTCCTGCTTTCTCGTGGATACGATGGTGTCTCTGATTATACCCTTAAGCATATCCTTACTCCTTTACAATTCTTACTTTCGAGCCGTTGCCAACGCCTACCGCATTCGCATCGTCCGTATCAACGTGCATCTCAAGCACGAAGCTCTCATCAGCGCGCACCTGTACGTCGTACCATCTGGTCCTGCGCGCTCCGTCTGCCTCAACGGTAACGTAATCGCCGTCGCAAAGTCCAAAGCCCTTGGCGTCCTCAAGCGACATATGTATATGTCTGTTTGCAATAATGCATCCCTCGCTGAGCTCAACCACGCCCGAGGGGCCGATTATTCTGATAGGAGCAGAGCCCGAAATCTTGCCCGATTCTCTTACCGGCGGCTTAACCTTAAGCGTAAACGAGTCCGTCTTGGAAATTTCAACCTGAGAGGCGCGTCTTACGGGTCCGAGTACTCTTACGTTCTCAATCGGTCTCATCGACGGGCCGACTATCGTAACGGTCTCCTTGCACGCATACTGACCGGGCTGGGACAGGTCCTTTAAGGGCGTTAAGGTATACCCCGTGCCAAATAATTTCTCAACGTCGCCTGCCGTCAGGTGTACGTGCCTGTTGGAAACTCCGATGGGTATTTCGCGGCCCGACTGAGCACAGTCCTCGCTCATTCCGCTCATAACCTCAACTACCAGCTTTGCAATCTGTTCACTCGTGTATTTCATATTTTTTCTCCTTATATTGTGCTTCATAAAGCCCTGAGCCGTACCGAGCTCTCAGTATCGCTCAGAGCCTTATGAAGCACGGCAATAAATTTTTATTGCCGCGCCGTCTCCCAATCTTACTTAATGGAAGGGAGAAGCTTCTCGACGTCTGCGTGAGGTCTGGGAATTACGTGAGTTGCGATAACCTCGCCAAGCGAAGTAGCAGCTGCACTTCCTGCTTCAACTGCCGCCTTAACTGCGCCAACGTCTCCGCGTACCATAACGCTAACAAGTCCGCTACCGATTTTCTCGCTGCCGACAAGGATAACGTTAGCCGCCTTAACCATAGCATCAGCCGCTTCAATTGCAGCTACGAGTCCTCTGGTTTCAACCATTCCAAGTGCTTCCATTTTTCATTCCTCCTATAAGAATTATTTTTTTATGTGTATTTTGCACAATACCTTTTTTAGCCCGTCTTGAGGAATTTTACAACCTCAGGGTGCGGGTTCGCAATTACTTCTTTTACCTTTACCTTGCCAACCTCACTCGCCGCGACAGCGCCCGCCTCGAGCGCCGCCGTGACAGCGGAAATCTCGCCTTCTACGACAACCGTTACCAGTCGTCCGCCAAGCCTTTTTTCCACGTGAATAAGCTTTACGTCAGCTGTCTTTACCATAGCGTCAAGCCCGGTGATTGCGGCAACCATGGCTTGCACCTCAAGTAATGCCACTGCCTTCATAAGCTCTGTCCTTTTCTATTAGTTGATAGAGGGAAGGAGCTTCTCAACGTCTGCGTGAGGTCTGGGAATTACGTGTGTAGCGATAACCTCGCCAAGAGATGTAGCAGCGGTGCTTCCTGCCTCAACTGCTGCCTTAACCGCGCCAACGTCTCCGCGTACCATAACGCTTACGAGACCGCTGCCGATTTTCTCACTGCCAACGAGTATAACGTTAGCTGCCTTAACCATAGCATCAGCTGCCTCAATTGCAGCTACGAGTCCTCTGGTTTCTACCATTCCAAGTGCTTCTTTCATTTTCTTTTTTCTCCTTTAAATTTGTGTATTTATTTTTTTGCTTTTGATACTCTTAATTTGTCACGCCCCGTAGCGTCAAGCCTTGCAAACCACTCGATTTGCTCACTTTGTCTCGCTATTATCTTGTGCGTGATGTAAAGGCCTCGCTTTTCCGCCTCAGCCTTTCCCGCGGCTATCGCCGCCTCAACCGCAGCAGCCGTGCCCTCAATCTTGATTGCCATTACTAACGGCACCTCGGCACTGTCACCGCCCGCGGGCTTGTTTTTGTCTATCGCTACGACCTCAATATCTGCCGCCTTTGCCATTTTGTCCGCAACTACGATAGATGTGCTGAAGCCGTATACCTCCATCATTCCAAGAGCCATATTGCGTCTCCCCTCAGAATCAGTCGGCTACGTAGCAGATTTTAATTCCTTGCTGGGATATGTTCACTTCCATAGCCTCGTTGAGCTTGTCAAGCGGGAACGTATGCGTAATAAGCT
Source organism: Eubacteriales bacterium (assembly GCA_045648105.1). Classification (GTDB taxonomy): domain Bacteria; phylum Bacillota; class Clostridia; order Oscillospirales; family CAG-272; genus UBA1740. Next base: position 6,082 of record JAZRNI010000006.1, read on the forward strand.
CCTTAATCGGAATGTTCATCTCTCTTGCCTGACGGAGGAACGCCATAGTCGTCGGATAGTCGTCCGCGCTGTAGTCCCAAGAGCCTACAAGATTGATTTCCTTGTTACACATAGCAAAATGCGGGTTCACGCTGTACTCTCCGTTGTTTACGAAGAAGCCCATCTCACACATTCCGCCGCCGCGGCGTATGTATTCGTAAATGTCCTGCGCCGCAATGGGTGCGCCCGTGCACTGGAACGCAAAATCCGCGCCCAGTCCTGCAGTTACGCCCTTAACCGTCTTTACTCTTTCCTCAAGCGTTTTCTGCTCCTTGAAGTTGATAACGGTCTTAGCGCCAAGCTTCTTTGCCATATCAAGACGCTTTTCTGCGCCGTCAATAGCGATAACGTGGTTGATGCCTGCAGCACGAAGCACGCTTATCATAACGAGTCCGACAGGTCCAAGTCCCTGCACGAGCACCTTCGAGTTGAAGTTGATAAGTCCCGTGCTGTTCGCTCTCTTAAGCGCGTGTACGCAAACGCACGCAAGCTCAAGAAGCATTCTCTCCTTAAGGTCAAGGTCGTTAACTACGAAATACGTAGCGCCCTTTCCGCGTATAAGAAGGTGAGTCGCAAACCAACCGGTAAGCGGCTGCGCGTCGTCGTGAGCTATAAGTCCGAATACTCCCTGCTTGTCGCAAAGATTCGTGTTAGCGGGATGATTGCGGCAAATCTGGCACTCTCCGCAGCTTATAACGCTCGTAACGATTTTGTCTCCTACCTTGATAGGATTGCCTGCCGTGTCAAACTTAACGTTCTTGCCAAGCGCGATAATCTCGCCCGTGCCCTCGTGTCCGAGCGTTACCGGAATAAGTCCGAACGGGTCGCCCTTCCACTCGTGTACGTCAGTTCCGCAAACACCGCATCCCTCAACCTTTACAAGTATGTCCCCATCCTCAAGCTCGGGAATAGGGTACTCGCGCACCTCAATCTTCTTTTTGTCCGTAAGCATTGCCACCTTCGCGGTTTTCGGAACACCCTTGCAGGCGGAAGACTGACAGGGCGTCATCTCGGTAAGGATTTTTCTTACGATGCTCTCAACCTGTGTCTTTGAAATATCCATCGTCTTTTCCTTTCTTCTATTCTAAGTTTTTATATAATTCTGAAATTGTCAACCATTACGCATCTGCGAAGCCTCGTAAAGCTCTTCGCACTCGTAATACCCTCGCCCGTAGGACCTGCGATGGTAAACGTGGTGTGACCCTCGCCGCCAAAGCCTATGCCCGCATAGGACGGTGCGTTCTTTACGAAAATCGTTGTCTCTACAGCTCTTGCAAAGCGTGTCAGATTGTCGATGTTCTTTGAATGCATATGAGCCGTGTGTCTGTTTCCGTGCTCCGCCTTGACCGCAAGCTCAATAGCCTCGTCAATATCGCGCACTCTTACTATCGGCAGTATCGGCATCATAAGCTCGTGCTGTACGAACGGATGCATAAAATCGGTCTCTGCGATAATGCATCTCACCTCGTCGCCGACCTCAACGCCTATCTTCTTAAGCAATACCTTAGCGTCGCGTCCTACACAGTTACGGCATACCGTCTTTTTGGTAATGCCTTGCTTGTTCTTCACGTCAACGAGTACTATCTCGGCAAGCCTTGCCGCCTGCTGTGCACTTATAAGATACGCGCCGTTGCTCATCATCTCGTGTATCAGCTCGTCTGCAACGCTGTCAAACGCAAACACCTCTTTTTCGGCAATGCAGGGAAGATTGTTGTCAAACGTGCATCCGTCGATAATGTCCTTGCCCGCCTTCTTGATGTCCGCGGTATCGTCAACGATAACCGGCGGATTGCCCGCGCCTGCGCCAATAGCCTTCTTTCCGCTCGAAAGCACGCTTCTTACAACTCCGGGTCCGCCCGTGCAGACGAGAAGCCTGATAGACGGATGCTTATACATCATATCAGCGCTCTCAAGAGTCGGCTTGACTACCGATGTAACCAGTACCTCAGGTCCACCCGCCATCTTAGATGCGCGGTTAACCAGGTCAATTGCGTAGTTCGAGGTGGAAATCGCGCCCGGGTGGGGATTGAAAACAACTCCGTTGCCCGCCGCAATCATACCTATACTGTTACAAATTACAGTCTCCGAGGGGTTGGTGCTGGGCGTAATGCTTCCGACAACGCCGAACGGCGCCATCTCCGTAAGCGTAAGTCCCGAGTCTCCCGTCTTGACTGCTGAGATTATGTCCTCTGTTCCGGGCGTCTTGTCGGCAACCAGAATATGCTTTGCCGTCTTGTGGTCAACACGTCCCATCTTCGTCTCCGCAACACCGATTTTCGCCATAATGGGTGCTTCCTTACGGCACAAATCGCGTATCGCGCTTATAATTTTCTCGCGCTCAACGAGCGTCATTGCTCTGACCGCCTTGTATCCTCTCTCAGCCGCCGCAATCGCATCGCTCATGTCGTCAAAGACACCTGCGAATTTTCTGCCGCAATATCCGTCGGGTGAGTACTCGCAAGCAGAGCTTGCGCCATCTGAGGATTTTATACTTTTTATGACGTTGGCAACGACCTCTTCAATTTGAGCGTCAGTCCATTTCATAGCCATATCAAGCACCTTTCTTATTTTCCGAGCGCCGCCATAACCTTGCGCGTAATGTCCGCTACAAGATCGTCAGAGCACTCGCTCTTCTTTTCCTCCTCGCCAAGGTCAATGCCGGGGTGGCGGCCGGGAAGGTTCATCTTCTTGCGAAGCTCCATAAGCTTAACGAGCTGATGTCCGGGAATCTCGTGTACCGCGCCAAGCTCCATAGCGTACTTGCATATCTTAGCGTTGAACTCAACCTCTTCCATAACGAACAGCGCCTTCGTAAGAGTGTTACCTACGGTAAGCGCACCGTGGTTCTCAAGCAAAAATGCGTCGTGGTTCTGGATGTAAGGCTCAAGCGATTCGGGAATCTCCATCGTAGAGGGAGTTCCGTACGCGCAGGTGGGAACCTCGCCGATGGTAAGAACTGCCTCGGGCAGAATGTACTGGTCAAGCTCAATGCCCGCAACGGTAAATGCCGTAGCAATCGGGGGATGCGCGTGCACAACCGCGTTAACGTCGGGACGGTCTCTGTAAACTCTCATGTGCATCTTGATTTCAGATGACGGATTGAGCTTGCCCTCAATCTTGTTACCGTTCTCGTCTACCTTAATAATCATATCGGGCGTGAGAGAGCCCTTGGATACTCCGGTAGGCGTGCAGTAAAACTCGTGGTCGTTAACCTTAACCGAGATGTTACCGTCGTTTGCCGCAACGAAGCCGTGGCTGTAAAGCTTGTGACCGACCTCGCAGATTTCCTTCTTGATTTCAAATGGTGATTTCATTCGTGTTTTTCCTTTCGTCTGTGTTTTTTATTTTTATTTTGCTTTCTTACTGTTTTTTTGCCGACCCATAGGGCTCCTGTCCCTAATTTTCAATCCTCTTACTCAGAAGCTCGTGCTCGCTCTCGCCGATATTGAACGCACGCACTGAATTTTCATATACTATCTTGTAGCATAATGCGTCAATAACCACGAGTCTTGCTAAGTGCGAATTAAGACCGAGCGCGCTGTGGCGCGTCTCCTCGCTGTCGGTGATGAGGTAAATATCGCTTTGCCTCGTAATAGGCGACCTCTCCTTAGAGGTAATTGAAATCGTGAACGCTCCCCTCGCTCTTGCCATCTTCATACAGTCTACGACGTCACGGCTCGCTCCCGACTGAGATATGCCGATAAGCACGTCTCCCGTGTGCAGCTGGCCCGCCGCTATAGCCTGCATATGCGTATCCGAATACGCCGCGCTGTTGCACCCCGCGCGTAAGAACTTGTTGCTCGCATCCTCCGCTACCGCGGCAGACGAGCCAAGCCCTATAAGCACCACGCGCCTCGCTCGAGATATAATCTCAGCCGCCCTCGTCATCGAATCGGGCGAGAGGGATTTCTTCGTTCGCTCAAGCGACATATACGCATCGTTGCATACCTTCTCGAAAATTTCATAGCAGTTATCATCCTCCGTAATCGTCGATGCGATAACGCTCTTTTCCGCTTCCTTGGCTAAAACGATTTTCAAATCCTGATAACCGCTGTACCCAAGCCGCCTTGAAAATCTGACGATCGTAGCCTCGCTGCTGTCACACTTAGAGGCAAGGTCGGATATGGAGTAGGGAAGTACCTCGCCCGAATGCGAGAATAACCAGTCGGCAACTTTCTTTTCGGAACGGCCCATGTCGTTATACATAAGCTGCGCCTGCAGAAGTGTCCTGTTCAAACCTTGACCCCCTTTTTCTGTATTTTGAAATTATTTTTCATTTTTCACCATCTTTTCGGGCTAAAATGGCGGTATTTTGAAACTCTTTTTCAAATAAACTGAAAAACATTTTCACAATTCCGATTTTAGCACTAAATTTTCAAAAAGTCAATAGCTATTTTAAAAAAACTTCATCTTTTTCTATAAAAATCCGAAAAATCCTGCATTTTCCGAGAAATTTCCTGAAAAACAAAATGAAAATAATTTTCACTTTTCGCAAAAATCGCTGATAAAAATGAAAATTTCCTTCATTTTTTGAAACTTTAAAAAGTTGTTTTTCAAATTTATCGGAAAACAGCAGGGAAGACTGTTGTTGAAGGTGCAACAACTTACCTATATTTATATATACAGTTTTGCCAAAATTTGAGGCTATCCTCTGAAAAATGTTGACATTTAAATATAAAGATGGTAAAATCATTGTAACGAACTTAAATTTACTTATAAGGAGAAAACCAAAATGAAAAAGCTAAGACTTATTCTTATGGCTCTGGCTCTTCTCGCCTTACTCGTAGCGGGACTTACCGTGGCGGCATCCGCTTCGGCTCCCGAGGTTGATGAGTATACTTACGTAACCATCAACGGCGAGGTATACGATTATGAAGTAGAGCCCGACGAAATTCCCGACGGCGCTGAGGTTGTTGTTTATCAGCCCTGCTCCATCGGCTACAACCCCACTGCAAGCTACGTTTTAGCAGAGGGCAGCGGACTTACCGTTTCCGTGCTCAACCTCGTAGCTAATCCGGCAGATCAGTACATTGACTTTGACGAAACTGCTACAGGCTTGAATATCAAGACCGGCACAGTTGTCACCGTCTACGCACCCGTAAAAAACGTGCCTTACGTCCAAGGCGCTGTTTACAACATGGCTGAGGGAAGCGGCATCGCTTACTCTTACACAAACACTCGCGAAAATAAAACAGAGTTCGTTGCGAGCGAGGGTGTTGGCGCAAGCATCGTACGGGACTGGGGTCTTAACGGCACAAGCGGATTTACCGTAAAGCTTTATGACGATATCTCCATCGTCGACAGTGATGGAAACGGCGAGCTCGTGTTGCTCGGACGTTGGGCAACGGTAGGCTCCAAGATTTACATTGACCTTAACGGCTATACCTTCGAGTGCAGCACCACCAACGACCCGAACGGCGCATGGACGATGTTCGGCCTTATGAATATGGATGATACCGAGGTTTATATTCTTTCCTCAAGAGAGGGTGGCGAGCTTCGCATATCCTCTGACGTTGATGAAAATGCATCCGCTCATCTTTTCGCAAGCATATCTGATAAGATGAAGCTTAATCTCGGCGCCGCTACCGTTGAAGGTAAAGAAATCCCCGGCGACAACCTTACCGTATACTGCGGCGGACTTTTGAGACATGAGAACGGCAGAAGGGTAACTCTTAATATCGACGGCGGCTCATATTACAACGTCGCTACGAGCGGATATTCCCCGATGGCTATCACTAACGGCGCTTGGAACAGCGGCTCGCAGTTCAATATTAAGAACGCAAAGTTCTACAGTGAAAACGGTATATTCCTTACCTCTTACAATAATTCAACCGCCAGCAACACCGTAGTCAACTTTGATAACTGCGTATTCTCATCCGATAACGCGGAGAGCCTTCCTTTCCGTCTGCATCCCCAGCAGTCGGTTAAGTTCACCAACTGCTACTTCGACCTTGCAAGCGGTGTAGAGACTGCAGGCGGCGCGGGCGCAAGCTTCAGCGATTGCTACGCTACCGCAACGACGGAGATTAAATCTCCGAGATACGAGCTCACCGTTGATAACCCCGTAGTAATAGACGGCGTTAGCTATGCGAAGTGGGCAGACGACGCTGTTTATAAGCACAATATCACTCTCGCATCCGACCTTATCTACAGCATCTACGTTCCTTACGTTGTTAACGACCTTTGGATCAACGGCATACACTACAGCACGGTTAAGTTCAACGACGAGCTTAACGTAGTAGGTATTTCCTTGCCCGCTATGAAGGCTCTTGACGTGCTTAACGTTACCTGTAACGTAGAGGGCGCGACTCTTACCACCTCTCTTATGAATTACGTAGAGCAGGCTCTCGCTCTTTACAGCGATGATATCGATATGGTTAATCTTCTCGCTGCAGTTAAGGACTATGCTAAATCCGCATCTGACTACTTTAACTACAACGAGAGCGCATACACCTACGAATACACCGATACTCTCAGCTCCGCACAGGGCACCAAGCCCGGCGAAGTAAGCGCTGACTTCAAATCCGTAATCTCCGGCGCAAAGCTCAGACTTACAGGTGAAATCGCGTTCGTATTCGCAGTTCCCACAAATGCTAACGGTACGGCTGAGTTCAGCTATACCTACGGCGGCAAGCCCGTCACCG
>JAZRNI010000007.1:0-3597 GCA_045648105.1 Eubacteriales bacterium
GTCCTTGATGCGCTTATCCTTAACGATGTCGCGCAGCTCGTCGAGAATTGCCTCTGTCGTAGAAAATCCGACGTCGGCCGAGATGAGCAGCTCCTCGAGTTCCTCAAATAACGCCTCATCAACCTTAACAAATTTCTTGAAGAGATTGTCAATCTTTCCAACGATTGCATCCTTGGTCTTAAACAATCCCTGCTTTAACTTCTCAAAGAATCCCATCAAGTAACTCCTTCTGTTTTCCTTCTAATTCGTTTACGTTTAATTCGATAGCCTGAGAAATACCTCTCTGAGGCATCGTTACACCGTACATTCTGTCACCGATTTCCATAGTACCTCTACGGTGAGTGATAAGTATAAACTGCGTTCCATCGTTGAAATTCTTGATATATTCACCGAATCTGTATACGTTAACCTCGTCAAGCGCTGCCTCAATTTCATCAAGTATGCAGAACGGAGACGGATTAACCTTAAGAATTGCAAATAGCAAGGCAATAGCAACGAAGGACTGCTCACCGCCCGAAAGAAGCGAAAGGCTGTTGATGATTTTGCCGGGAGGCGCCGCTTTGATTTCAATACCTGAGGTTAAAACATCCTCGGGGTCTGTGAGCTGCAGCTCAGCTCTACCGCCGCCGAAGAGCTCCTTGAAGGTTATACCGAAATTGTGGTTGATATTTTCAAAGGCTGTAAGGAAGCTCGTTCTCATCTCTCCCTCGAGCCTTGAAATTATGTCTATCAGCTCATCGTATGAGCTTGTGAGGTCGGTATATTGAGTATTTAAGTCATCGTAACGGCTCTTAACTCTTGCATATTCCTCGATAGCTCCGGGATTGTAGTTGCCGAGAGCTCGGAGCTTTGCCTTGCAGGACGTCTGTACTGCCGCTACCTCTGCTCTGTTTTCTTCCGTTACGGGCGGGTAATCGAGCTCTACTGCATCCTCGTAGGTTATTTCATACTCATCCCAAAGCTGAGAGCCCAGCTTATCCTGTCTTTCAATTAAGCGAGCGTAATTATTTTCGTTTTTCATCTTGACCTCAACGAAGGTAATTCTCTCGCTGTTCTTGATTTTAAGTCGTTCCCTTACGCTCGAAAGCTCTTTATCAAACTCATCGCCGCCGCATTCTACCTCGCGGCGTTTTTCATTCAACTCAGATAACTCCGCCTCAAGCAAATCGTGCTCTTTTCTGTTCTCGCTCTTGATGCCGTCGATGCCGTCATACTGAGATTTTAGCTCTCTGATACGGTTTTCCTGCCCGTTTTTGTCGTTATTAAGCTCGTCGATACGCGCATTGATGTTATCAATCATCATTTGCACGCCCTCAATATCCTTGCGAGTCTCGGCAACCTTAATATATACCTCATTTGCTTTCTGTGCAAATTCGTCTGATTTTTCGTCAATCTCACCCATTGCGAGAACGTATTTTTCCTTGTGCTCGTTAAGCGCAGCAATTCTTTCGCGCGTTGCATCAAAATCGGCGCAGAGCCTTGAAATTTCCTCCTCGGCCTTGGTCTGCGAGCCAAGAAGATTATCGTAATCCGAGCGCAACTTTTCTATAATATTTCTGTTGGCGCTGTATTTTGCGTTTGCATTGTCAAGAGCGGCAAACTGAGAACGGGAAAGCGTAAGGAGGAGCTCCTTTTCCTCGTCTGCGGTTTTAAGCGCATCCTGCGCTGCGCGAAGCTTAGCGTTAATTTCCGACAGAGATTTTCCCGTCTCTTCTATTTTCGCATCGAGCTTTTTAGCATTCTCACGCAGAGCAGAAATCTCGTTAAGTCTGGTTAAGATACCGCTGTCCTTTTTAGTGCTACCGCCTGTAAAAGAACCGCCCGCGTTGATAATCTGTCCGTCAAGGGTGACAAGCTTAACTCTGTATTTAAGCTTTTTTGCAGCCTCGGATGCATTGTCAAGATTATCGAAAACCACCGTGCGCAAGAGAAGATACTCTACTATGGAACGGTATTTGGTATCGACACTTACAAGCGTGTCCGCACGGCCTACGTATCCATTTAGGCTCTTGCAGCTTCTGATTTCGTCAGTTTCGCTTGAGGGACGTATTGCGCTGATGGGATAGAACGTTGCTCTGCCCGCATTTGCGATTTTAAGAGCTCGCATCGCACACTTTGCCGCATCCTCATCGTCCACAACTATATTCTGCAGACTGGCACCAAGCGCCGTCTCGATAGCCGTTATATACTTCGAATCTACGTTCAGCAGCGTTGAGAGAGGACCGTAAATTTTTCCGTTAGTGCGGATATTGCCCGCCTTATATTCTCTCATAACGAACTTGACGCTTTCGATATAGCCGTCAAAATGCTCGTTCATCTTCTGCAAAACGTCAGCTCTCTGCTTCTGAGCGTCCTGCTCAAGAGTAAGCGCCTTAAGAAGCTCTGAGACCTGTTCTCTTTTCTCACTTAAGGACTGAGCTCTCGCGTTTTCACGATTTATAATCTCGTCCTTCTCGGCAATCTGAGCCTTAAAGCCTGCGGAGCTTTCCTCGCACCTGTCTGCCTCAGCTTTCAGCTTTTGTCCCTCAAGCTCGTAGGCTTCTATCTCCTTTTCGATATCGCTTGATTTATTGTTGTCGTTGATTTTTGAATTCTTCAGGACGTTAATTCTGATGTTCAAGTCGCTGGACGCATTTTCTTCAACTATCAGCTCGTCCGTGATTTCTTGAAGTTTATTTTTTAAATCTCTTGTTTCTGCCTCGTATTTTTGCTGATTTTCAAGATAACCCAGTCTTTCATCCATCAAAGTATTCAAGATTTTCTCTATACCTTGCTTCTTTGACTCATAGGAATCTATACTCAACTGCAGGTTTGCTTTACTGCTTTCGATTTCGTTAATTCGTATTCTTGCCTGCTCGATGAGCTCCGCGGAATGTCTGAAATTCGCGTCTGCCATCTGCAAAGCACTGTCAAGCATATGAATTTTATTCTCGGCAGCTCTGATTTTATTCATAAGCTGCTCGGATTCAAGCTTATTTGACTGCGACTTTTCGTAAAGCGTATTTTCCTGCGTCTCCAGGTCGGAAATAAGCTGCTCCGCTATTTCAAGCTCGCGTAAGGAAAGCTTGCAGGCGCGGTCTGCATCTTCGATTTCCGTTCTGATTTTCTTTGTATCGTAAAGCCAGAGTGAAACGTCAGCTCTCTTTTTCTCCTCGTAGATGGCAAGACCCTTTCTCGCCTTTTCAGCATCCTTTTCGAGCGGAACTACCTGATTTTCAAGCTCGGTAAGTATGTCCTTGACACGGTCGAGGTTTTCTTGAGTGGACTTAAGCTTGCGCTCCGCTTCCTCTTTTCTGTGGCGGTATTTGGATATACCTGCGGCTTCCTCGAAAATGTTTCTTCTGTCCTCGCTCTTTTTAGAAATAATTTCGGCAATTTTACCCTGACCTATTATCGAGTAGCCCTCGCGGCCGACACCCGTATTCATAAAAAGCTCGTAAATATCCCTGAGTCTTTTCGGTTGGCGGTTGATAAGGTATTCACTCTCGCCCGTTCTGTAATAACGGCGGGTTACTGTGACCTCGTCGTATTCTGAGTCAAGGCGGTTATCCTCATCGGTATTATCAAAGGTAACGGAAACCTCTGCAAAGCCCATAG
>JAZRNI010000008.1:0-3281 GCA_045648105.1 Eubacteriales bacterium
TTTGGTATTGCCAACAACACCGACGGACTTATCGCCGTACGCGAGCTTGTATTTGAGAAAAAGAAGCTGACGATGGCGGAATACAAGGACGCGATACTTCACAACTTTGGCTACGGGCTTACGGGCAAGGCGGCTGAGAAAGTTACGACGGAGGTTGTGGCTGAGCTTGTAAAGAGAGGCGTTGAGGTAGACGAGTCGACAATCAGGAGCGTATACAGCGAGGTTGTCAACCAGAACAGCCTTGACCCGTCCAAAAAGGCAAGATACCGCGAAATCAAGAGAATGATTGACGAGGAGTGCCCGAAGTACGGTAACGATGTATACGAAGCTGATATGTTTGCGCGTGACGTTGCTAACAGCTACACGAAAGAGGTTGAAAAATACAGAAACGTAAGAGGCGGTGTTTTCCAGGCGGGACTTTACCCTGTAAGCGCGAACGTACCGCTCGGCGCACAGACGGGTGCAACACCTGACGCGCGTCTTGCATACACGCCTATTGCGGACGGAATAGGACCTGTTTCGGGCCGTGACGTTAAGGGCCCGACCGCGACGGCGAACTCCGTTGCAAGGCTTGAGCAGAGCGTAGCCTCCAACGGCACCCTGCTTAACCAAAAATTCCATCCGTCAGCCCTTGCCGGTATGAGCGGTCTTACGAAATTCACCTCTCTTATCAGATCGTATTTCGATCAAAAGGGTATGCATATGCAGTTTAACGTAGTAACGCGCGAGATACTTCTTGACGCGCAGAAGAACCCCGAAAAATATAAGACTCTCGTCGTGAGAGTTGCAGGCTACAGCGCGCTGTTCAACACTCTGTCGCGCTCGCTGCAGGACGATATTATTAACAGAACCGAACAGGGATTTTAACAGAGAGGAGAGAGCAGTCTTACGATGGATATTTACAAGAGCGCAGGCAGAATTTTCAATATACAGCGCTTTTCGATACACGACGGGCCGGGCATAAGAACGATAGTGTTCTTTAAGGGCTGCTTTCTCCGCTGCGCCTGGTGCTGTAATCCTGAGTCGCAGGAGCGTGAGATTCAGACTATGATTGAGGGCGGAAAGGGAAAGACCGTCGGGCGTGACGTGACGGTAGCGGATATAATGCCCGAGTTGCTTTCCGACCTTGTGTACTACCGCAGAAGCGGCGGCGGAATCACCCTTTCGGGCGGTGAGATTTTATGCCAGCGCGAATTTGCAAAATCCTTACTTATGGCTTGTAAGGAGCACGGATTACATACGGCGATAGAAAGCACGGGCTTTTCGAGCTTTGAGAATATTGAACCGATTTTGCCCTACGTTGACCTGTTTTTGATGGATATCAAGCACGTAAATTCCGAAAAGCACAAGGAATTTTGCGCTGTGCCCTGCGAGCTTATTTTGGAGAATGCGCAAAAAATCGCAAGAAGCGCGCGTGAGCTGATAATCAGGACGCCGGTTGTGCCGGGCTTTAACGATACGCCGGAGGAAATACGGGCGATTGCGAAATTCGCAAGCTCGCTTGAGGGCGTCAAGGAGCATCACCTATTACCCTATCACAGGCTCGGAAGTGACAAGTATAAGGGGCTTTCGAGAAATTATGCTCTTTCGGATATTGAGCCGCCCACGAAGGAAAAAATGAATTATTTACTGTCTGTTGCAGAGGAATACGGACTGAAATGCCAGATCGGAGGATAAAATGGAATTAAGAGAAAAAATGAGAATTGTGCAAGAGCTTGTACCGGGTAAGCAGGTCACTCTTTGCCATATTATAGCTAACCCCGACGACGTGCTTTACACGAAGCTCGGACTTGACCCCAAGACCGACTACACGAGAAGCGCTATAGGAGTGCTTACGATAAGCCCTGCGGAGAGCGCCGTTATCGCGGCGGATATTGCCATCAAGTCATCGGGCGCTGAGATAGGCTTCGTTGACCGCTTTACCGGCACGCTTATAGTATCGGGAAGCGTATCGAGCGTTGAGTCCGCATTTAACGCGATAAGAGAGTACGTAATCAACAAGCTGGGCTACACCTGCTGTGAGCTTACGAGAACTTAAGTATGAGAAAAATCATTTTAATAGGAAGGGTTGCGGCGGGAAAAACCACGCTCACACAAGCCTTGCGCGGTGAGGAGATACACTATTTCAAGACGCAATATGTCAACTATCTTGATACTATTATTGACACTCCCGGCGAGTACACTGAGCTAAGACAGACGAGCGGAGCCTTGGCGCTTTATTCGTACGAGGCGGACGTTGTCGGGCTTGTACTCAGCGCAAACGAGCCGTACTCGATTTTCTCACCCTGTATTACGAGCCTTGTAAACCGCGAGGTAATAGGCATCGTATCGGGCATAGACAAGCCTGACGCTAACGTTGAGAGGGTAACGAGGTGGCTACGTCTTGCAGGGTGTAAAAAAATATTCCCTGTCAGCGCGATAACCGGCGAGGGACTTTCTGACATTATCGCCTATCTTGAGGATGATGAGGACCGAAAAAGAAGAGAAAATGCTACACGGGTAGCACCTAAATCAACAAAAGCTAAGAAGGAGCGAGCAAAAAATGGCTGATACAAAGGTAATTGCGTTTGCCAACAACAAGGGTGGCAGCGGTAAAAGCACCTGTGCATCTAACGTCGGCTACGCTATGGCATTGCTTGGTAAAAAAGTATTGCTTATTGACGCGGATATGCAACTTAATCTTACCCTATCGTTTTTTGACGAGGAAAGGACGCTGCAGTTCGTCAAGAGCGGCAAGAACCTTTACAGCGCGGTAAAGGACGAGCAGGACGCGCTTTCGTACATTGCGAAAACGGAATACAAAAATCTTGACCTTTTACCCTCCTCGACATTGATGTCGTCTATTGAATACGAGCTTTATCCCAAGAAAAACCGCAACAAAATTTTAAAAAAGGTATTAAAAAACACCGTCAAAAGCGGTGTGTACGACTATATCCTCATTGACTCGCCTCCGACTCTCGGCGGTTGGGTTGCAAATATACTTTTCGCAAGCGATTTCGTGATTATACCCGTTGAGGCAAGCCCTTGGGGACTGTTTGGACTTGCAAATATGTTCGAGTTCTGCGATGCTCAAAGCGCCGCAGGCGCATCAGCGAGGGTGCTTGGAATTGCGGTAACTAAGGCGGACACGAGAAAGACCTATTTCAAGCAGACGCTTGACACCTTAAATGAAAGCGGAGTAGCTTACATATTTAAAAACTATATCAAGCTTGACAGCGCAATAGAGTGGTCACAGGACAATTCAAAGCCTGTAGTAGCATACAAGCGCTACTCGCGCAGCG
>JAZRNI010000009.1:0-11014 GCA_045648105.1 Eubacteriales bacterium
GAGCTTATGGGTGCTGAGATTTATCTCTATCTTGGCTTTGACGGCATGGAGGATGCTACGAACGGCGCTAACATAATCGCAAGAGTTTCATCTCGCTCAAGAGCTCAGGCAGGCGACAGCATCACCGTTGCTATCGATGCATCGCGTATCCATATCTTTGATAAGGAAACCGAAAAGTGTATCTGCCACTAAAATTTTGGCATAAACAACAAGGCGGGGAATTCCCCGCCTTGTCTATTGTCGCACTCTTACAGTAAAGGGACAAAAATGTTAAACGAAAAAAACAAATCTTTATCTAATCCTGTATTCGTGACGCTTGGCGCGCTTTTGTGCACTGCACTTTGGGGAAGTGCTACCCCGTGCATCAAAATCGGCTATAAGATTATGTTTGAAAACGGCTCGCCAAACGTAGCGTCAACCTTGCTTTTTGCGGGAATACGCTTTACGCTTGCAGGACTTATCACAATTTTAATTTATAGCGTGGCAAGAAAAAGACTTCTATACCCAAAGCGTGAAAACCTCGGCTGTGTCGGCATTGTTGCCATCTTTCAGACTGTTATTCAGTATTTCTTTTTCTACGTAGGTCTTGCAAACACCTCGGGTGCAAAGGGCACGATACTCAGTGGCTCAACCTCATTTTTCGCAATCCTTATTTCCGCGCTTATATTCAAGCAGGAAAAGCTCACCTTTAAGAAAATACTTGCGTGCGTCATCGGCTTTATCGGCATAGTAATCGTAAACCTAAACGGACTTGAGCTTACGATGAATCTTACAGGCGACGGCTTTGTAATTTTTTCAACCGTATCGCTTGCGTTCTCGTCTGTACTTATCAAGATTTTTTCTAAAAGGGAAGACCCCGTGGTAATAAGCGGTTATCAGTTTATGATAGGAGGCGCTGTGATGGTAGCGGTAGGGCTGCTGCTTGGCGGCAGGATTGACTTTATCACCGTAACGGCAATTCTCGTTCTCCTGTATCTATCCCTGCTTTCTGCGGTGGCGTACGCGCTTTGGGGCGTGCTTTTAAAATATAACCCCGTATCCCGTGTAACGATTTTCAGCTTCATGACGCCGGTTTTCGGTGTATTGCTTGTTAAAATTTTCTTGCCGGAAAATTCTAACGTTTCGGTTTTAAATATGCTTATTTCCCTCTTTTTGGTTTCGCTTGGCGTATTTATGCTGAACTACAGTAAGAATAAAACCTAGCAAAAAATCCCTGAAGGACCTTTAGCCTTCAGGGATTTTAATTTACGAATTAAAAACCGAGAGATTTGATTTTGCTTTCCATCTCAGAAGCTTCGCTTGGAGTGAGATAACCCGTTCTCATAGTGTAGGTCACGGTCTCGCCCTTCTTGAGGTAGCTTTGCTGATTGTTTCTCTGGCAGTAGAGCTTACCTAAATGCTCTGCGGTAGCAGGGAGTACCATACCCATAGCATCCTCGTCATCCGTCCTTGAAATCCAACGGACACCGAAGGGAAGCTCGCTCGGATTGTGGCGAACGAAGGTAGCGTTACCGTCGGGGTTTATTTGCATAGTGTATGCGTTTCCGTTCTCGTCTGCCGTATACTTGCAGTTAAATACGATTTCCGGTCTGTAAGATTGCCCCTCAGCGCCAACCTTGTCCATAATGCCGGGGTCCTTGTCAAGCATATCAAGATATGCGTTGCTCCTGTCTCTGTCCTCTTGGCTGAAGTAGTTGTCGGGCACCTCGTGATTTACCTTTATCGACTTTCTGTCCGCGGTATAAGAGAGAGTCGCTCCGTCTACAGGACGGTGGTTGATGTGGCAAAGATAGTAGTATTCAAGCGGAACGTCCTTGTTGTTGGTTATACTTGCTTGAATATCAATATAGGTCTTACTCTCGTAGAGCTTTACAAGGGGAGAAAAATCGTAATTTGTATCGTAGCAGCGCTTATGTGAATATATACCGCTCATACCAATATATTTTCCGCCCTCATCTTCACCGCATACGAGCCATACCTTATCGTACTTGCAGATGGGAAGCTCTCCGTGAGGAATATGACTGTCCTCTGCCGTGGGGTTTCCCATTGCGGTAAGACCGCAGTGCATAAGGAAAGCTCCGTATGTCTCGTGGAAGACCTCTTTTGCAGGCATCGGCTCATCGTAAATCGTTTTCATGGTCATCTCGTAGCCGTTGAAATCCGCTCTCCAAACCATCTGACCCATATAGGGAAGTACGGTGATACTGCCCTTGTCATTTCTGATTTTTACAGCCTTAACTCCCGTGCTGTAGGTAAAAAGAGAAGCTGAAAGCTTGCCGTAAGTCGCGACCGTCGTCTCCTTATCCGTAAAAAATCTTTCGTAAAGATAAATTTTATTTTCCATTTACGTATCTCCTGCTTTGCAAATTTTTACACCTCAATTATAATGCATGCAGGAAAATTTTTCAAGTACTTTTTCAAAAAATAATCAGGGCTAAAGCATTGCCGCGATATTTCTCAAATTTAAAAACGGACACGCTATCAAAGTTTTGGAAAATATTTGAATGTATATTGACAAAACCCGATTACAAGTGTATAATTTAACTATGTAAAATATTTATGTGGGAGGTGCTATATTGAAGATTATCGCGTATGATTTGGGAACCGGCGGAGTAAAAGCTTCTCTCTACGATGAGCAGATGAAAACTCTTGCAAAATCCTTTATCGAATACGAAACTTTTTATCCTGCTCACGGTATGCATGAGCAGAGACCGCAGGATTGGTGGGACGGCATTGCCAAAAGCACAAAAAATCTTCTCTCCAAAGCAGGCGTGAAGGCAGAGGAGGTGGCTTGTGTATCTCTTTCCGGCGCAAGCTTGGTTGCTATACCTATGGACAAGGAGGATAAGCCTCTTTTGTCAAACGTACCTATTTGGTCAGATACACGTGCTGAGCTCGAGGCAGAGGAGTTTTTCTCGCGCATCGACCGCGACCATTGGTATATGACTACGGGAAACGGTTTTCCGGCTCCCTGCTATTCCATATTCAAGCTGATGTGGATGAAAAAGCATCAACCTGAAATCTTTGAAAAGACAGCCTACGTCCTCGGCTCAAAGGATTACATAAATTTTAAGCTCACCGGAGTTCGTGCAACTGATTTCTCATATGCATCCGGAACCGGCGCGTATAACCTTACAGCTGGCAAGATGGAAACTGATTTTCTCGTTGCGGCAGGCTTGCCTACGGATATATTTCTTCCGCCCGTTGCTTCACATACCGTCATAGGTACTGTGACAGAGGATGCCGCGGCAGAGGTAGGTCTGGTCGCAGGCACATCGGTAGTTTGCGGCGGCGTTGATAATGCTTGCATGGCGCTCGGTGCTGTCGGCGCAGAGGACGGAAAGCTATACGTTTCGCTCGGCTCGTCAAGCTGGATACCGGTTAACTCCAAAAAACCCGTGCTTGACCCCAAAAAGAAGCCGTACGTATTTGCACATATTGAAGAGGGAATGTTCACCTCTGCGTTCTCCATTTTCTCCGGCGGAAGCTCATTGCGCTGGGCGCGCGACGTGCTTTTCTCCGACAGCGATGCGGATAAGGCATATAAGCTGATGGATGATTTGGCAGAAAAGGTGCCTGTCGGCTCAAATGGCATTTTCTTTAATCCCAGTCTTGCGGGCGGTACGTCTCAGGATAAGAGCATACATATACGCGGTGCATACGTTGGTCTTCACCTCGGCACTACTCGTGAGGATATGGTGCGCTCGGCAATGGAGGGCATTTGCTTCAATCTGCGTCTTTCGCTCAATTATCTTAAGGAAAAGGTCCAAATCGCCGACGGTATTCTGATCTGCGGCGGCGGAAGCAGAAGTCCCTTCTGGATGCAGATGTTCGCAGACGTATTCAATTTGCCAATAGAGAAAAACGGTATCGATCAGGATGCAGCCTCTCTCGGTGCGGCAGCTATTGCCGCTCGCGGCGTTGGCTTATGGAAAGATTACTCCCCGCTGAAAACGTTGCAGCTCGTTCAGCATAAGTATCTGCCGGACCCGTGTGCCGCAGAGAAATATGACAAGCTTTTCCCCGCCTTTGTGCACGTAAACGAGCTTGCTGCGGACCTGGGAGAATATATGCAGTCTATTTTATCACAAATATAACGGAGGTTTAAGGTTATGGTAAGTAATCCTTGTAAAACAGATTTTAGATTGGACGGAAAAGTAGCGATAGTTACAGGTGCCGCATCGGGCATTGGCTATGCAACTGCAAAGCTCTTTGCTGAAAAAGGAGCAACGGTTTGTATGTGTGACCTTTTCGGCGATAAGGTTGAAGCGGCGGCAAAGGAAATCGAAAATGCCAGAGGCTATGCCGTTAACATTGCAAATACCGAATCGGTTGATGCGTTGATAAAGGCAATCATCAAGGACTTCGGCAAAATCGACATTCTCATCAACAGCGCAGGCGTAGGTGATATCGAGTGGGCAGAGGAAATGAGCGAAAAGACCTGGCGTAAGGTCATAGATATCAACCTTTCCGGCACGTTCTTTATGTCACAGCGCGCAGGCCTTGAGATGATAAAGGCAGGCCGCGGAGGAAAAATTATCAGCCTTGCTTCACAGGCAGGCATCATTGCTATCGACCAGCACGTTGCGTACAGCGCTTCCAAGGCAGGCGTTATCTCGATGACAAAGTCGCTTGGATACGAGTGGGGCAAATACGGAATCCAGGTTAACGCAATATCTCCGACAGTTACACAAACCCCGATGACCGAGGGCTTCTGGTACGTTGGCGAGCGTTATACCAACACGATTGCCGCAACACCCGCGGGACGTTACTGTCAGCCCGTAGAAATTGCAACCGCAGCGCTTTTCCTTGCTTGCGACGCATCCAATATGATCACGGGCGAAAATCTTGTTGTTGATGGTGGCTACACCATTCACTAATATTAACACAAAATTGAAAGGAAAATGAATTATGAAAAAAGATATGTTCAGCTTAAAAGGTAAGGTTGCTATTATCACAGGCGGCTACAGAGGAATTGGAAAATCCGTTGCGAAATCTCTCGCAAATGCCGGCGCAGATATCGTTATATGGGACCTTATGGATGCAACGGAGGTTGCAAAAGAGATAAGCGAGGAGTTTGGCGTTCGTGCGGCAGCTTTCGTTTGTGACGTTACCTCTCCCGAGGCTGTTGAAAAGGCTGTTGCCGATTCTGCCGCAGCTATGGGTACGCTCGACGTTCTCTTTAACAATGCGGGCATTGGCCCTCACACTCCTGCACTTGAGCTCACCCCTGCAGATTGGCAGAAGGTTATGAACGTAAACCTCAACGGCGTATTCTACGTTGCTGTAACGTTCGCTAAATATCTGATTTCTCAGAACAAGGGCGGTTCAATCATCAATACGGCTTCTATGTCCGGCTTGATTGTTAATATTCCTCAGAGCCATACTCACTATAACTCCTCTAAGGCTGCGGTTATTCATATGACCAAGTCACTTGCAGTTGAGTGGGCAAGCAAGGGTATCCGCGTTAACAGCATCAGCCCCGGTTATATCGCAACCGATATGATTAAAGAGGTTAGACAGGATTGGAAGGATGCTTGGGTAAGCAAAATTCCCTTCGGACGTATGGGCACACCGGAAGAGCTCGGCGGAGCAGTTATCTATCTTGCATCCGACGCTTCCACATATACTTCAGGCAGCAATATCGTAATTGACGGTTGCTACACAGTAGTATAACGGCACAATAAGAGGGAGTATAAATTATGGAGCATAATATACATAATGCGCCGACCAAGGCACTTCGCGGTCTTGAGCGCTTGAAGTCGCCTGCCGCATTACCATATATGGATATGGGAGCTGTCACCGGTTATTGCGGCAGCATTTCCCGCATCGGTGATAATGCGGACTGGGATTGGTGCCTTTACCAAGACAAAAAGGGAGAGTACGTTATTTTTGAGGTTGACGGTGCAGGATGCGTATACAATTTTACCCAGCACAGATTTCCTACCAGTGAAGAGCCTACCTTCCGCTTTTACGTAGATAACTCCGACACACCCGTATTGGAGCTTTCTCAGTCACAGTTCTGGAACCTTAGCTTAGGCGGCGTTTACGACGGACCTGAGTCCGGTGGTGCCGGACCTATCTGGGTTGTCCGCAATTTTAGACCTATGCCTTTCACAAAGCACTTTAAGATTACAAGCTCCCTTGAGCTCAAGGGAGGTCTTAAGAAAGAAGGCGAAGGCGGCTGGGGCCACGTTACTTATACGTTATACGATACTCCCCGTGACATTACTCCATATACCGATAACGAGGATATTTCCGATTTGGAATATGCCGTAAGTCACGTAGGCGAAGACCCCAAGTATAACGAACAAAACGAACTGCACAAGACGGGTAAGCATACTATTTGTGCAGGCGGCAGACAAGAGCTTGTGTGCCGTTCGGGAAGGGGCTCTGTTGCTGCGATAAAATTGTCACTTTCCGGCGAGAATGCCGTTGCGGCGACCTTGGGCGATCTTAGATTGCGTATGTACTGGGACGGTCATACCAAAGCGGACGTAGATGCTCCTATCGGTACCTTCTTTGGAAATGAATACGGACAGACCGATTGCGACCACAAGCTTCTTATGCTTGGTATGAAATACGTGCAGGGCTCTAGCCTTGAGGCGTATAACTATTTCCCGATGCCCTTCTGGTCTAACGCGAAAATTGAGCTTTACAATAAAGGCGAGAAGGCAATTACGGTGGACTCTGTCGAGATCCATTTTACTCCCGATTCGGTTGTTAACTATCAGCAGGGTGAAGCGGGCTATTTCACCTCATCAAAGTATTATGAAAAGACAGATAACGTTCCCAGCCGCAATTCTCTTATTGCTACGGTGGACGGCACGGGACTTATGGTCTACGGTGTCCTTACAGGCTACAATATTGAAAATGCAGGCTGTGAGGGCGACGTGCGCGTATTCTTTGACGATCGCCACTCACCTGAAATACAGAGTGACGGCTCTGAGAGCTGGTCATCCTACGGCTGGGGCTTCGTTACCCCTCCTCAGTGTAACCCCTTCAGCGCATACAACGGTAAGCCTGACGTCAATAGCGATTGGAGCGAGGTGCGCTTGACTGTCGGTGACTCGTACTTCTTCAACCATCGGATTCGCTTTGAGCTGGAGCACGGCAACACCAACGACGGCGGCGGCGCTCATTCGGGTCAGATATTCTGCTACGTCTTAGACGGTGACGCTCGCGGCGTGCTTACCGACAGTATTGATATGGCAGACGAAAACGCGCTCAAATCACATCAGTACACAGCAGGCAAATACGAGAGCGCGGTTCTGAACGCGAGCTACGCAAACGGACTTCAGTACGTTATGACGGACAAAACAGTTCACAAGGCATTCTCGGATAAGGTCTCCTTTGAGCTTGACGTTTTGCCCGAAAACAACGGTATTTTGATTAAGCGTACGTCTTCTCAGGAAAAGGGACGTCAGGCAGCCACCGTTTCTATTGACGGTGCTACGGTAGAGGAGCGTATATGGTACTATGGCGACTACAACCCCCATTGCTGCTGGCTCGATGATTATTTCCTCGTTCCCTCTAAGTATACCAAGGGTAAAAAGAGAATCACCGTTACCT
Organism: Eubacteriales bacterium; assembly: GCA_045648105.1. Classification (GTDB taxonomy): domain Bacteria; phylum Bacillota; class Clostridia; order Oscillospirales; family CAG-272; genus UBA1740. The sequence goes on from JAZRNI010000009.1 coordinate 7,573, forward strand.
TAGCTCCGATGTCCTTTGAGGGTGCTGAGGTCACTTGGAATCACGCTTCCTTTGAAGTGTATTCATTAAAGTAATTTAGGAGTGTAATATGAAAAAGTTTAAAGTTGGCTTATTGACTATGTCTGACGGCAGACCTTATCTGCACAAGACACAGTTCGAAATGAATATGAAGTATCAAAACGACATCAAAGAGGCGCTTGAAGCAACGGGTGTCGTTGAGGTAGTTGCAGGTACTGCTCCCGTAAACTCCAACGCTGCGGCTAAAGAAGAGGCACTGCGCCTTAAGGAAGCCGGCGTCGAGATGACAATCTTCAACTACGCTATCTGGTGCTATCCGCAGTTTACGGCAGTTGCCGCAAACTATGCTCCCGGTCCGTACATCCTTTTCTGCAATATCCATCCGTCAGAGTGCGGAATGGTAGGTATGATGGCTGCAGCCGGCACCTTTGATCAGCTCGGACTTAAGTATGAGCGCATTTGGGGACGTATACAGGATGAAAGCGTGCTTAATCGCGTTATGTCATTCGTACGCGCAGCCTGCGCAGTTGGACGTCTTCGCGGTAATACGTACGGCAACTTCGGCGGCAGACCTATGGGTATGTATACCGCTGTTGCTAACCTCGACCAGTGGCAAAAGAAATTTGGTATAGACGTTGAGGATATTGAACAGTACGATATCGTTCGCTACGGTGACGCTGTTCCCGCCCAAAAGGTTGAAAATGCGAGAAAATGGCTCGAAAAGTATTGCGGCAAAATCGGATACAATGATTCCAACCTTACAGAGGCAAAGCTTGAAACACAGATTCGTTCTTACTACGGCTTACGCGCGATAATTGACGAAAGACAGCTTGATTTCGTTGGAATCAAGGCTCACGGTGACCTTACGGATTGGTACGTAACTATGGATATCGCAGAGGCGTTCCTCAACGATTCCTACGATATGGACGGTCCTCACGAGCCCATCGTTGCTGCTACCGAGTCCGATATGGACGGCGCGCTCACAATGCAGATTTTCAAGTATATGACTGGCAAGCCCGTTCTCTTTGCGGATGTCCGTCACTATGAAGCACCGGAGGATATCTGGTTCTTCGGTAACTCGGGTACCTCTGCTACGTTCTATGCAGGCGGCTCCGATAACTTTGAGGATAACCTCAAAAACGTATCCCTTCTGCCCGAATCAAAGGATTACCCTGCAGGCGGCGCAAGCGTGCACTATTACGCAGCTCCCGGCAAGGTTACTCTAGCGAGACTTGCGCGTAAAGAGGATAAGTACTACTTAACCATCGTTCCTGCAGAGATCGTTCAGTTCGATGCTGAGAAGATGAAGAAGCTCGGCAATATGGCAACGCCTCAATGGCCCGTTGCATTTACGAAAGTAAAGACAGCGCCCGAAACGTTCTTGAAAAACTACCCCTGCAACCATATCCACGGTGTATACGGTGACTATGTAGAAGAATTGAAGCATGTCGCAAACATCTTGGGTATTGAGGTTCAGATACTCGATTAAAAAACCAAAAATGAGCTCGGTTAATACCGAGCTCATTTTATATATCTTTATATATCTTATAAAAATACCCCAAGGGTTTTTGACCCTTGGGGTGAGTTAAATCAGTAGGAATCGTTCTCACTGGTTGCGAAGGTTTTGAGCTCGGGCATAGGAACGCCGGCTTTCTCATACGCTTCCTTGAAAATAGTCATTGCAGAACGGATACCGATGCCGAAGCGGTCGCATCCGGCGTCAATCATTGCAAGCATCGTTTCAAGATTACGCACACCGCCTGCCGCCTTAATGAGTGCGCTGTCACCGATTGTCTCCTTGATAATACGCACGGTATCAACGGTAGTAGGCTTAGGACCCCAACCGGTTCCGGTTTTTACAAAGGTTACGCCTGCTTCTACTGCAAGCTGGCTTCCGCGTCTGATTTCATCGTCGGTAAGATAGCAAATCTCAAGGATAGATTTAACAGGCACGCCGTTTGCCGCGTCTACTACTGCCTTAATGTCGTCGCGGACAATATCGTACTGACCCGACTTGAGTGCGCCTACGTTGATAACCATATCAAGCTCTTCGCATCCAAGCGCAATCATCTCTTTAGCAGTAAACACCTTCATAGAGCTTGTATCTGCGCCCGATGGGAAGCCTACAACACCCGTGACAACCGTGTCAGGCGTGTCAGCCAACGCATCAATAACGTACTTGGTAACACAGGGCATAGGACTAGCGCAAATGCAGTTAAAGCCTTTTACAATGTCGATAAGCTGGTCAACCTCACGCATGGTAACGTCCGTACGTACCGTGCTGATATCAGTGAATCTGCCGATTTTGGAAAGATCGAGTGTTTTGCTGTTCATAAAAATCATCCTTTCGAAATGTAACTGAGTTTATGCTTCTATATTACCATACTTTTAATCCAAAAGCAACACTAAATATTAAAAAAATAAAAAGTTTTGCAAATATTTAAATAAGACCGCCACCGTAAAAGGTGGCGGTGCTGGGAACCGAAGTGGGATACCAACCTTGCAATTATTTTAGATTTTCCGCTTTGAATGTTGCATAGCCCTCATAATGATAACTTGTATCGAGACCTTTCATAAACACTTGACGGTCATTTATCTTATCCGTGAGAGCACATTTCAAAAGATGCTTGATCTCAATAGCCTTGATCGGACTACGCTCCATCGCAAGAAGATAATCCTCTTTATCTATAAGGCTCCAATCAATTACCATGCCAAGTTCAGACCGCAATATGTGGTCAAGCCAAATTCGTGTGGCGCGTCCATTGCCCTCTCTGAAAGGGTGAGCCACATTCATTTCCACGTATTTCTCAACGATTTCGTCGAACGTGCTTTGAGGCATATTCTCTATATTATCGAGTGCGGCATTAAGATACATCAACGGTGCAAATCTGAAATTTCCTTTTGCGATATTAACTGCGCGTATCTTTCCTGCAAAGTCGTATATATCAGAGAAAAGAAATGCGTGTATTTTCGAAAGCGTATCAAAGGTTCCCGCCTTGAGCGTTGGAAGAAAATTCATTTCAAAAAGTTCAATTGCACGGGTTTTGCTTATGCGTTCTTCCTCACGCGCAAGCTCTGCGGAATCCGTGATTCCGAGTTTGTTTTCAAGAGCCATATGCGCTCCTTTCATCGATTTCTATCATTCCCTTATATTATACCATAAAACAAGCCTTATTTCAAGGGTATGCGGTAAAAATCTCGTTCGGGTGTACAAAAGGTGTACGCGCCTTTTACTTTTTCACTATTACCTATTCCTTAAATTCCGTGCGACGAGCCAGTGAAGAGTGAAAAAGTAAAAATTCAGCACGCTATCGCGCACGGAATTTTTGACACCCGGAGGCAGGAATCAGCCGCAGGGAAGTTTGAGACTCTATGGGAGCTGTTTTGTCTCGCTAGGCGAGACCGTGCGGCTGGGATTCGAACC
>JAZRNI010000010.1:0-2113 GCA_045648105.1 Eubacteriales bacterium
CCTTTTATCGCAATTTCAAGAGGATCATGGGTATCTCACCGAATCAATATAAGCAAAACGCAAGTAAAATCACATGATAACAAAAACCGACCTAAACGGGTCGGTTTTTGTTATATTATTTATGAAAATATTGGACACATCATCAAGGAAAACTCCAAAATGATGTGTCCAATTTTTATTAAAGTTTTTGCGGAGCTTTTTTTCAAAAAGCGACTCGCGACCTAATTACTTGCTTGCCTCTTCGATAGCAACAGCAACGTGGGCAGTCATACTAACCTCGGGGTTGTTACCTGCGCCGTTGAGACCCATCATCTCTACGCATCAGACTCATTGTCAATGTATTGAGGTGTGCTAAACCCTTATAATATAAGCCTTTTTCATCGCAAAATCCTTGTCGCTGAACACATCGTTTTAAGTTTTGCTGATTGCATTATATCGCGTTTTGAGGCAGTTGCGAATAGGTCTTTTAAAATGTTCAAAAGTGGTTTGCGATTAATTAAGATAATGTCTTTACAATGGTTTGAATCTGTGCTATAATAACGCTGAAGGATCAAGATATTAAATATTACGATACGTATTGAAAAGGAGAACACTATATAATGAACCGCAGATCATTGGTAAAGGATTACGCCCTTATCCTTTTGGGGAGTATTTTATATGCGATCAGTACCGTCTTGTTTATTTTCCCAAATGGTCTGTTGCTCGGCGGAACAAGCGGAATTTCCGTTATTCTTACCTCTTTTCTCCCGTTTTCTCCCGGAATCATATTAACGATCATCAATCTTGCTCTTGTTGTTTCGGCGTTCGTCGTACTCGGAAAGGATATGGCTATTAAAACCTTGGTCGGATCGGTTTTGACTACGGTGTTTATAGGAGTGCTGGAAAAGCCGCTTACCTTTGACGCGCCTCTAATAGCTAATTGCTACGTCTCGGCGTTCATCGGAGCTACGATTATCGCAGTCGCGAGCGGAATTATGTTCTACGTCGACTCAAGCTCGGGCGGAACGGATATTATCGCGCTCATAGTTAAAAAGTTTTCACGCCTTCAGATCGGAAAGGCACTTCTCGTTACCGACGTGCTCATCGTTCTTGTCGGCGGATTTCTGTCCGATCTTAATATACTGTTCAGCTCGGTCCTCGGACTGCTCGTTAAAACCCTCGGCATCGACCTTGTGATATGGTGTATTGAAAAATTTATGCCGCAGAGAGACAAGTGACAGATAAATTTTGATTGAACTTTGAAATTACTAATTAAAATAAACCCAAGGAAAACAAAAAATGCTTGCTAATTTTCATACACACTCCACATTTTGTGACGGAAAAAACACGCCCGAGGAGATCATTCTTGCGGCAATAGAAAGGGGCTTTTCTGCCATAGGTATTTCCGCTCACGGAAACACGCCTTACGATTTAAGATACTGCATGACGGACACCGAAGGGTATATAGAGTGCGTTACGGCACTCAAAGAAAAGTATCGCGGCAAGATACAGATATATCTCGGACTTGAGGAGGACGCGTTTGCGCCGCAGGACAGAAATAGATTTGATTATATAATAGGCTCGTCGCACTATTTCCTTGTTGAAGGAAATTTTTACCCCATAGATTCGAGCCCCGAGTATTTCGCAAGAGGTCTTGAGGCATACAATAACGATAAATTAAAGCTTGCAGAGTGCTATTATGAAAAATTCTGCGCGTACATAAAGCACAGACGTCCCGATATTATAGGTCACTTCGACCTTGTGACCAAGTTCGACGAATCCCGTGAAATGCTCTATCTTAACGATCCCGAATATAAAAAGATAGCCGAGAGTGCCGTTCTTGAAGCGGCGAAATACGGATGCCTGTTTGAGGTAAACACAGGTGCTATGATCAGAGGACTCCGCACAACTCCGTACCCGAGTGCTGAGCTTCTCCACGTGCTGAAAAAGCAGGATGCAAGGCTGATACTTTCCTCCGACAGCCATGATATAGGAACGCTTGACGGATATTTAGAGGAGTCAAAGAGCTATCTTCGCGATATCGGTTTTGATTGCCTTTATACGCTATATAATAACGAATTTGTAAAATACTCTATTTAAGGAGAAATTATTTATGAAGCTTGTAACGTCAACA
>JAZRNI010000011.1:0-6652 GCA_045648105.1 Eubacteriales bacterium
CGATAAACGAGGGACGGGTAAGTATGTATACCTGCGGTCCTACCGTATATCATTTCGCGCATATTGGAAATTTGCGTACGTACGCAATGGAGGACGTGCTCGAAAAATATCTTTCATACCTCGGCTACGACGTTAAAAGAGTAATGAACGTAACGGACGTCGGACATCTTACCGGTGACGGCGATACGGGTGAGGATAAAATGCTCAAGGGCGCAAAGAGAGAGCATAAAACCGTAATGCAGATTGCGAAGTTTTATACCGATAAGTTCTTTGAGGATTGCAAAAAACTCAATATCAAGGTGCCCGAGGTGGTAGAGCCTGCGACTAACTGTATTGACGACTTTATCGATATGGTAAAGACTCTGCTTGAAAAGGGCTATGCGTACCTGATGGGCGGTAACGTTTATTTTGACACCTCGAAAATTGAAAAATATTACGTATTCAACGATTTTACCGAGGATGACCTTGAGGTTGGCGTAAGAGAGAGCGTTGAAGAGGATACCAACAAGAAGAACAAGGCTGATTTCGTGCTTTGGTTCACCAAATCCAAGTTTGATTCTCAGGAGCTCAAGTGGGATTCTCCGTGGGGAATCGGATATCCCGGCTGGCATATAGAGTGCTCCTGTATTGCGAGAAAGCACCTCGGCGAGTATCTTGACATACATTGCGGAGGTATAGACAACGCATTTCCGCATCATACCAACGAAATTGCACAAAGCGAGGCAACCTTCGGTCATAAGTGGTGCAATTACTGGTTCCACGTGCATCACCTGAACACTGCGGGCGGTAAGATGTCGAAATCAAAGGGAGAGTTTTTGACGGTATCCTTACTTGAGGAGCGCGGATATTCACCGCTTGTGTACCGCTTCTTCTGCATGCAGTCGCATTACCGCCGCAATCTTGTGTTCTCGTGGGAAAACCTTGACAACGCGAAAAGTGCCTACGATAAGCTGGTTTCCAAAATCGCCTCGCTCAAGGATACGGGCGCGCCGATAGACGCTGATGCCTTTAACGAGGGCAAGCGGAAATTTACCGATGCCCTGGATAACGACCTTAACACCTCGCTTGCGGTTACCGCGCTTTACGACGTATTCAAGATGAACACGAACGACGAGACGAAAATAGCGCTCGTAAAGGATTTTGAAAGGGTGCTGTCGCTTGGACTCTTCGAGGCGGCAGAAGTGTCCCAAAAGGAGACCGACAGCGGCATAGATGCAGCTCTTCTTGAATATATCAACGCGAAGATAGAGGAAAGAAAAATAGCTAAGCAAAACAAGGATTATAAAGGCGCAGACGCTATAAGAACGGAGCTTTTGGAAAAGGGAATTACCCTTATCGATACGAGAGAGGGAACTAAATTCACCCTTTAATAAAATGCCCGGAAAGGAGACGGTATGTACGAAAAGGGAATAGCCGACGCGGAGTTTCTCCGCGGAAATTACGAGACGGCAAGGGAGATGTATCTTGAGGGCGCACGCGCGGGTGACGCCTTTGCGTCATATAACTACGCATACTGTCTGCTTCACGGCTACGGGGGCGCTTACGACCCTCAAGGGGCGAAGAGCTACTTCGCCTTCGCCAGAGATTTAATGAACGGAGAGAGCAGCTATATGCTTTCTATGCTCTATATGCACGGAGAGGGTGTGGCACAGAATTTCAGCAAGGCTCTTTCGTATATGAGAGACTCTGCCGACGACGGATGCATTGAGGCACAGCTTTATCTCGGTATGGCTTATACTCTCGGTTGCCTTTTTGAGCCGGATATTATAGGAATATCTATGATTCCGTTCCACAAAAGCGAGTACAGAGGCAACGAAAATCTCTTGACCGGCATTGTAGAGTCACCCGAAAGGGAGGATTTGCGCTTTGCGGTAATCAAGGCAGATGCAAAAATGGCGTTTGAGTATTTCCGACTTGCCGCTTCTCACGACAGCACGTATGTCGCAGAGCTTGTAGCCAAGGGAAAGTTTTTGTATGCGAAATGCTATATTGACGGACTCGGAGTTGATTTCAACCGCCAGAAGGGCGCAAGGCTTATGCTCAGTGCAGGCCGCTCGGGCTCGCCTGATGCGGTTGCTTTTCTGAGCGCAAACGGCGTACCGCCGGAATTATATTTAGATAAGCCCAAGGGGGAGTAGCTTATGAGCCGAGATACGGTAATCAAGCTGATAAAATACGGACTTCTCGCTTTGATAATTCTTACGCTTGCGTTCATATACGCGCAGTCGTTCAAGTCGCCCGAGCAGTCCACCGCCGACAGCGATAAGGTCGGAGACATCATAGCAGAGGTCATACCGCCTGAGACGAAACCGGGTGAATTTATACAGACGAATATCAGAAAGCTTGCTCATTTTACGGAATTTTCGGTGCTCGGATTTGAAATCGGAGTTTTCCTGCTGTTTTTTTACCGAAGGCTGTATACGCTCTTGCTTGCGTACCCGCTCGGTATTATCCTTGCGGTTTTTGATGAGACGGTACAGATATTCACAGAAAGAGGACCGCAGATTTCGGACGTATGGATAGATTTTGCGGGGTTTTCCTTGTCAATGGCACTCACGACGGCAGTGTTCTACCTTGTAAAATTTGCAAATAGTCAATTAAGAAAACGGAAAACATAATGGTAAAGATAACATCGGTTGATAAACGCTCAAGGGCGTATAAGCTGGGCGTAAGAAAGGGCGACAGCCTTATTACTGTAAACGGCAATGAAATTAACGACGTGCTCGATTACAGGTTTTATCTCTCTGAAAGGCACGTGGTGCTCGGACTTATGAGAGATGGCGCGGAGAAATACGAGATTTCAATAGATAAGGGTGAATACGACGACGTAGGACTTGATTTCGAGACTCCTCTTATGGATAAGAAGCAGTCGTGTAAGAATGGCTGTATATTCTGCTTTATTGACCAGAATCCAAAGGGGATGCGAGAGTCGATTTACTTTAAGGACGACGATTCACGGCTTTCGTTTATCCACGGCAATTACGTCACCCTGACCAATATGACTGACAGGGATATTGACAGAATAATAAAAATGCGTATGTCGCCGATAAATATTTCGGTACATACGACAAATCCGGATTTGCGCGTAAGGATGATGAAAAACAAGCGCTCGGGCGAGGTGCTTTCCTATCTTGACAGGATAAAGGAGGCAGGGATCTCAATGCGCGCGCAGATAGTGCTTTGCAAGGGAGTAAATGACGGCGAGGAGCTTTTAAGCACGCTTGAGGACCTTGCAGGATACTATCCGGAAATGGACAGCGTATCGATAGTGCCCGCAGGACTTACGAAGCACCGGGAGGGACTTTATCCGCTCTTTCCATATACGGAAAAGGAGGCGAAGGAGCTTATTGAGCTTATAAACGGTGTTGCAGACAGGCATTTCGAAAAGCACGGCGCGAGGATGTTCTTTCCGGCGGACGAGCTGTATTTAAAGGCGGGAATGGAAATACCTCACACCGATTATTACGAGGAGTATGCGCAGCTTGAGAACGGAGTAGGTATGATTCGCTCGTTTCTTGACGAGTCAGAGACCGCGCTTTTATCACTCAAGGAATATATAAAGGAAAATGTTATATCGCCCCGCCGCGTTGCGATAGCTACGGGTACGGCTATGTACGAGACCTTAAGCGGTATAGCAAAAAAAATCACGGAGATTTGTCCGTCTGTAAAGATTTCCGTTTACAAAATAATAAACCGCTTTTTCGGTGAGACGATTACCGTGTCCGGACTTCTTACGGGCAAGGATATCACGGAGCAGCTGAGCGGAAAGCTTAATGCGGACCTTTTACTACTGCCCTCTAACGCTTTGCGAGAGGGAGAGGACGTATTCTTATGCGGCATGAGCTTTTGCGAGCTTGAAAAAAAGCTTTGCATCAAGGCAGACACCGCGGGAAATGACGGATTTGAGTTTGTCGAGTCGGTTATGGGGCTTAACAGAGGTACGCTGTAAGGCTTTTATAGGACGAAAAATTGAGAGGAAATATAAAGAATGGCAAAACCAACAGTTGCAATAGTAGGAAGGCCAAACGTCGGCAAGAGCACTCTTTTTAACAAGCTTATAGGCGAAAGACGCTCTATCGTAGAGGACGTGCCCGGCGTTACGAGAGACAGAATTTACGCCGAGGCGGAATGGGGCGAGCACCGCTTCATTCTTATCGATACGGGCGGTATCGAGCCGAAAAGCGAGGATACGATATTAAAGCAGATGCGTTTTCAGGCTGAGATTGCGATTTCGAGCGCTGACGTAATAATATTTATGTGCGATATCCGCGCGGGATTGCTCGCGGACGACAGGGATATTGCGATTATGCTCAAAAAATCGGGCAAGCCCATTATTCTTGCGGTGAACAAGGCTGACAGCGTCGGAGAGGTTCCGCTCGAATTTTACGAGTTTTACGAGCTTGGCTTTGTAAGAGAGCCTATTGCGCTTTCGTCAATACACGGTACGGGCACGGGTGATTTGCTTGACGCAATCATAGAGGAGTGCGATTTTGAAAATGAAACGGAGCCTGAGGAGGGTGTTATCAACGTTGCCGTTATAGGCAAGCCCAATGCGGGAAAATCATCGATAATCAACCGTATGTGCGGTGAGGAAAGAGTTATAGTTTCCGACATTGCGGGCACTACCAGAGATGCGGTTGACACCAGAGTTGAAAACAGCGAGGGCGTGTTCAACTTTATTGATACTGCGGGAATTCGCAGGAAATCAAAGGTTGAGGACAGAATTGAGAAATTCAGCGTGCTTCGCGCAAATATGGCGGTAGAGCGCGCGGACGTTTGTCTTCTGATGATTGACGCAGGGGACGGCGTAACGGAGCAGGACGAGAAAATCGCGGGAATTGCACACGAGGCGGGCAAGGCTTGCATTATAGTAGTAAACAAATGGGATACTATTGAAAAGGACAATTCCACGGTTAAAGCGTTTAATGAGAAAATAAGAACGGCTCTTTCTTATATGCCTTACGCGCCGATTATATACGTTTCGGCAAAGACGGGACAGAGGGTATCGCATATTTACTCTCTGATTAAGGAATGCCACGGCGAAGCTGTACGCAGGGTTACGACCGGTCAGCTAAACGATTTGCTTAACGACGCTATGACGAGAGTTCAGCCACCGTCGGATAAGGGCAAGAGACTTAAGATTTATTATATGACGCAGGTGAGCGTAGCTCCGCCGAGCTTCGTTATTTTCTGCAACAGCGAGGAGCTTTTCCACTTTTCATACAGAAGATATATTGAAAACTGCTTAAGAGACGCATACGGCTTCAAGGGCACGCCTGTAAAAATCATAGTGCGTCAAAAGGGCGAGGACTCCGAAAATTAAGGGTGAATAAAGATGTTTATCGACAATATAAAGGTTTATTTAAAGGCGGGTAACGGCGGTAACGGAGCCGTTTCCTTCCACAGAGAAAAATACGTCGCAGCAGGCGGACCCGACGGCGGTGACGGCGGACGGGGCGGAAACGTAATTTTCCGCGTTGATACGGGTGCAAATACTCTTCTTGCGTTCAGATATAAGCGGAAATTCGTTGCCGAAAACGGCGGAGACGGAATGGCGGATAAAATGCACGGCAAGAGCGGTAAGGATATAGTGATTGCCGTACCGCCCGGAACGCTTATAAAGGATGCGGAGAGCGGAAGAATAATATACGATATGGCAAGCTCCGACGAGTATACGGTATGTAAGGGCGGACGCGGCGGATGGGGCAACAGACACTTTGCCACCCCCACGCGCCAGATACCGAGATTTGCCAAGGCAGGCACGAAGGGCGAGGAAAAAGAGGTAATTCTGGAGCTTAAAATGCTTGCGGAGGTAGGTATTATCGGCTTTCCGAACGTAGGTAAGTCGTCGATACTCTCGCGTATTTCCTCGGCTAAGCCGAAAATCGCAAATTATCATTTTACGACACTTTCTCCAAACCTCGGCGTCGTTAAAACGGGTGGAGAAAAGGGCTTTCTTGCCGCTGACATTCCGGGACTTATTGAGGGAGCAAGCGAGGGAGCAGGGCTCGGACACGCATTTTTGCGTCACGTTGACAGGTGCAGGCTGCTTTTGCACGTAGTGGACGTATCGTGCGCCGACGGACGCGACCCGATTTCCGATATTGAGAAGATTGATACGGAGCTTGAAAGATATTCTCCCGAGCTTTCAACCAGACCGCAGATGATAGTCGCAAATAAAATCGACAGCGTTGATTTGGAGAGCAAAGACATAGAGGAATTCAAGAAATATATTAAAAATCTTGGCAGAGACGTAGTCTGGGTTAGCGCGATTACGGGCGAGGGACTCCCTGAGCTCGTACAAAAAACCGCAAGGGAGCTTGAAAAGCTGCCACCCATTGCGGTTTACGAGACGGAAATTACACCGGAAGATGAAATAATGAGCAAGGAAGAGATTATGCGTACTACGGTACGCCGTGAGAACGAGAAGTACGTAGTTGAGGGCGAGTGGCTCTTCAACTTTATGGACAGAATCAACTTTTCCGACTACGAATCCTTGAACTTCTTTCAGAGGGTGCTTGTTAAAAACGGAGTTATCGATAAGCTTCGCGAGGCAGGTATTGAAGAAGGCGATACCGTAAGCATATATGATTTTGAATTTGATTTTGTTTATTGATAGGAAATTAAAATGAAACGACTTATTTGTTTTGAT
>JAZRNI010000012.1:0-4666 GCA_045648105.1 Eubacteriales bacterium
CAAGAGTACCGTGGAATAAATAGCCGTTAGCTTTATATCAAGATTTCTATTTTGAAATTACTTACAGTATCCGTATAAACAGAAAAGCCCTGACTTTCATCAGGACTCGTTCTTGTGGGCTTATTAAAGTGTATTTCTATCTTGTCATCATAAAGCACTATTTCCTTTATGAGATAGCTTATTAGCTGTTCTGCGCTAAGTGTCAAAGCTTCTTCGTAATATTCACGTACGGCTTCTTCAGGCACTCTTACGGCGTTTTTGCTTCTCTCTATGAGTATTTGACGCTCTAAGTCCTCTTGCCTCGTTTCAAGCTCCTTTAAACGCTTTGTGGTGGTGCTTGTAATTACGCCTTGCTCAATGGCTGCTATCATATTTTCAAGTGCCGTGTTGACTTGTTTTTTCTCGCGGAGCAATACCTTCAAAATTGAGTTTTTAGCTATTCTGCGCTCTTGTTCTCTCATAATAGCGGATACGAGTGCTTCTTTTGTTTCGGGCTTTGATAGAACTGTCATTATCGTATTAAACACAAGATTTTCAAGCGTTTCCTTTTGTACCATAGCTTTCTTGCAACCGCTATTTTTCTTTCTTCCAAAGCACTTGTAATAACGCTTGACCTTGCCGTTTCTCGATGTTCCGCACTCGGCATTGATAGACTGTCCGCAATATCCACATTTTATCTTGTTACGGAGTAGATATACAACGTCGGTGCTTCTTTTTCCGTATTGATTGGTTATAACCTTTTCTCTTACGCTTGTAAAGATTTCTCTTGATACGATTTGAGGGTACATATTTTCAAAGACCTCGTCACCGAGTCTGTATATACCCGAATATTTCTCGTTTTTGAGCATCTTATATACGGTATTTCTTGCAAACGGCTTGCCTCTGTTGTAAATGCCCTTTGCGGTAAGGTCGGCAATTATATTTGCCGTTTTTGCTTTGTTTGCAACGCAAATTAAGAACTTTCATTAGTTTTAGTACTGTTTTATGGTTAATTCCGTAACCTTTTGCTTTCAAAACAGCACAAATTCTCCTGTAACCGTACCTGCCTTTGTGGGCATTGTAGATTTCTAAGATATCTTGTTTTTCGCTTTCGTATTTGTCTTTATCCTTCTGTTTCAGATAGTAATAGTACGTGCTTCTTGCTATCCCGGAAAGCTCTAACAAATCTTTAAGCGGATATTCGTGCCTCAGTTCAGCAATTACGAACGCTTTTTGCCGTTCCGTTGCTCTTCCGCAAGAACTAAGGCACTTAGTTTTTTTAAGTATGCATTCTCCATTCTGAGCCTTTGGTTTTCGGCTATGAGATCTTCTTCTGTTTTTTTATTAAGCTTTGGTGGATGTCCTATTTTAGATCCTTTTGCTTTGCCTCTGCGTTCTTCCATCAGCCCTTCGGCTCCTTCTTCCAAATATACGCGTTCCCACCTTTGCAACATAGCAATTGCTGCACCTGATCTTACAGATCCTAAATTGTACTTTCGTACTGTTTCGCAATATCCTAATCGGTGTTCTCGCATATCCATTATAACATCAATTTTAAATTCTGGCAAATAAATTCTGTTCTTTCTTCCTGTTTTACCCATAAAAAATATGCACCTCCAAAAGTGTCTAACTTTTGGGGTGCATATCACTTTTTTCTACGGTTACGTCCGCTCTTTTTCAATTATATCCGTTCCTTGCAGTATCGGGTGATATACCTTCGGTATGATATATGCTTCGCATATGATATACGCTGCGCGTATGAAAGACATAGTCATATATCATTGCCATTAGCTTTATCTTGTGTTACAGTCTTCGTGAAAGAAGGTGTACACGATGTCAGATAATTTAAAGCACCAGTGACGGCGCGGTATATACTCTCGTGAGAAGCTCCTGATTGAGCATATATAGGCTCTTGGGGTCGCTGCCGAAAAGCTCCATTTTGGTAATCAAATCGTTTGCGTTGGTTTCTTCTTCGCCCTGTTCCTTGACAAACCAATCGAGGAACTGCATCGTGCGGAAATCCTTAACGTCATAAGCCGCGGCGTAGATATCGTTTATCAGAGAGGTAACGTACTCCTCGTGTGCAAGTCCTGCCTTCAGTACGTCCAAATGCGAATGAAATTCGCGGCTCGGGTTGTCAATACCCATCAGCGTAACACGCTGATTTTCGTTTTGTAAATACTGATAGAACAGCATTGCGTGGTCGCGCTCCTCCTGTGCTTGAATTTTATACCAGTTGGCAAAGCCGTCAAGCCCTGCGTCCTCAAAATAATTCGAAAATTCAAGATAAAGGTAGGCAGAATAAAATTCCTTGTTGATTTGCTGATTAAGCAGCTCGTGTACTTTAGCGTTCATCATAATATTTTTTCCTTCTTTAGCGTTATTAAATTTTTTTAGACGTCGGTCTTCCAGAGTCCGTGAAGATTGCAGTAGGCATAGACTGCAATGGGCTTTTCGTCGGCAAGAGCAAAGCTTACGACGGGCGCTTTATCAACTTCAAGGCACTTGCGCTGACCGCCCTTGTCGGTTTGAAGGTATACCCAAAGAATGCTGTGCTCACGGCTCATAGGATGCTCGACTGAGCCAACGCTTACAGTCACGGTATTTCCGTCCACGTTAACGACGGGGATATGCTTTTCGAGGCTTGCATCGACGGTGCCGGGTACAAGCTTTGTCATTTTTTGTCCGCAGCACATCATAGGCACTCCGGAATCGTGAATAGCTCCGACAAGGTTGCCGCAACGCTCACAGATATAAAATTTGTTGTTGTCACACATAACTCGTTCCTCCGAATGTTGTTTCATTGTATTCTTATTTTATCATATACGTTTTGTGATTTCTGTGACCTAGTCACATTTTTCTTTACCGCGCTTATTGACAGATACAAAAATTCGTAATATAATTGGCATATAGCGTAAATTTATTTTAGGAGAGGTTTTTGCTATGGCAGAGCATCGGCTTATAGAATTGTTCGGGAAATGCTTTCCCTTTTGGGATAATCTTGACAGGGACGATAGGGAAATGCTCCTCAACTCATCACAAAGCATAAGTCTTGAGAAGGGCGTTAATATCCACAACGGTAACGAATGTACAGGCGTTATTCTGGTTAAAAGCGGAAGCCTGCGCCTATATATTATCTCTGAGGAGGGAAAGGAAATTACGCTTTCCCGCATATTTTCAGGCGATATATGCATACTTTCCGCTTCCTGCGTGTTTAATTCAATCACGTTCGACGTGCTGGTCGATACCGAGGAAAACAGCGAATGCGTGATAGTTGGCGGCTGCGCCTTTGAGGATATATCACTACGTGTGCCCGAGGTAAAAATCTATGCGCTCGAGGCGGCGCTCTCCTGCTTTTCCGACGTTATGTGGGTTATGCAGCAAATTCTTTTTATGAGTATGGATAAGCGCCTTGCGATTTTTCTGCTCGACGAGATTTCCAAAACGGGAACTGACAGTATTAAGCTTACCCACGAGCAGATTGCCAAATATATGGGCTCCGCCCGTGAGGTCGTTTCCAGAATGCTGAAATATTTTGCCGCTGAGGGAATAATTCAAGCATCAAGGACCGACGGCATTAAAATTCTGGATAAAAAACGCCTTCGTGCTTTAAGCATCTAACATTTTAAGTATCTCCGACTTTGGACGGGCGCCCTGCGCTTGGCTTACGATTTTGCCGCTTTTCAAAACGAACAGCGTCGGAATACTGTAAACGGAAAACTCGCTTGCAAGATTGCGGCTTTCGTCAACGTTAATTTTTCCTACTACTATATCCTCTCTTTCGCTCGCAATCTCGTCAATGATAGGGGATACCTTACGGCAAGGACCGCACCATTCCGCGTAAAAGTCAAGCAAGACGGGCTTGTCATGGTTTTTAATGGCTTCAAAGTTTTGTTCGTTTATTTTTAGTACTGACATTTTTTGTTCTCCTTTGAGTTTTATCGTAAGTCTATTTTAACGGATTTTTTGAAGCCTTTCTGTGATTTAGTCACAAAAGGGATAGACGTTATGTGTGCCGCAACGTCTATCCCTTTTTTCGTTATACAAGCAGGAAGAGAGCACGAATCACGGTTTCATAGCCGTTGAAACGTCCTCTCTTTTTCTAAGCTATAGCTTGGCAAAGCCAATCCATATATTTTTATTATTTAAGTATGAATTTAGCAAAGCTCTTTTTGCCGCGCTTGATAAGCACGCCCTGTGAAAGAGCATCCTTGGTGACGCTTGCTCTGACGTTTGTGAGCTTCTCGCCGTCAAGCGTTACGCCGCCTTGCTCAATAGCGCGTCTGCCCTCTGATTTTGAGGGAACCATCTTGCCGAGAACGAGCAGGGAATTGACGTCTATTTCGCCGTCAAGTAGCATTGACTCGTCAACTTCGACACACGGGGTAAGAGCGCTGTCGCCTGCGCCGTAGAGCGCGTGGGACGCATCGCGCGCCTTTGCCGCTTCCTCTTCACCGTGAATCATCTTCGTAAGCTCGTAAGCGAGGATTTCCTTTGCCTCGTTGAGCTTTGCGCCCTCCCAAGCGTCCATCCTGTCAATTTCTTCAAGAGGAAGGAAGGTGAGCATTCTGATACACTTGAGAACGTCCTTGTCTCCGACGTTTCTCCAATACTGGAAGAACTCGTAGGGGGTCGTCTTTTTGGGGTCGAGCCAAACTGCACCGTTTGCGGTCTTGCCCATCTTTTT
>JAZRNI010000013.1:0-4362 GCA_045648105.1 Eubacteriales bacterium
GCACTTTCAACTTCTTTTACAGGCTCGTCCGTCAGAGATACTCTCAGCGTGTCGCCGATACCCTCGCTCAAAAGCGTGCCTATGCCTACCGCGCTTTTTACAGCCGCGCGTATTCTTGCGCCTGCCTCGGTAACTCCCAGGTGTAAGGGGTAAACCGTCCTTTTTGCAAGTATTCTGTTTGCCAAAATCATACTCTTGACGTCCGACGCCTTGACAGAAATCACGGTATCGTAAAAGTCGTATTTTTCAAGTATACGCGCGTGGAAAAGCGCGCTTTCCGCCAGTGCCTCGGGAGTGGGAGCGCCGTATTTTGAAAGCAGGTGCTTTTCAAGCGAGCCTGAGTTCACGCCTATACGGATGGGGATATTTTTTTCACGGCAGGCCTTTACAACTGCCCTAACTCTGTCCTCGTCCCCTATATTGCCGGGGTTAATGCGTATTTTATCAGCGCCCGCCGCAATACACTCGAGCGCGATTTTATAGTCAAAATGGATGTCCGCAACGAGAGGAATCGCAATGCCCCTTGACTTCAGAGCAAAAAAGGTGCGCGCGCAATCGGCGCTCGGTGCGCTCAGGCGCACGACGTCACAGCCCGCGCTCTCAAGCGCGCGGACCTGCGCGTAGCTTTTTTCTATATCTGCGGTGTCGGTGTTGGTCATAGACTGCACCGCTATTTTGTTATTTGCGCCAAGCCTTATATTGCCGAGCTTAATTTCTCGGCTTTTGCGTCTTTCAAAGCTGTACTCCATTTTAAAGCTTCCTTTTTCAAGATATAAGCTGGAAAATATCCTTAGCCATTACGACGAAGGTAAGTCCGAGCAGTAAAATCAGTCCGACGGCATTTATGATACCCTCGACCTTTACGGGGATGCGCTTTCTCGTAATCATCTCAAAAAGGAGCGTTACCGTCCTGCCGCCGTCAAGCGCGGGAATTGGCAAAAGGTTCATAACACCGAGATTTATACTGATAAGCGCGGTTATATAGAGCAAGGACGAAAAGCCCTGTCTTGCCGCGTCGCCGATAGCGCTTGATATACCGACAGGTCCCGATACCGCGGCAAAGGTGTACCTGCCCGTTATAAGGTCGTAAAGCGACTCCCAGCACATTCTTACGATGAGCGCGGACTTATTGAATGCGTAATACATTACGCGGCCAAAGCTTTTTTCAACGCCGCCTACCTTGAAGTCCGGCATACCGAAGGTCTGCCCCTGCTCCGTAACGGTCGGGAAAATCACGTCGGTAAGCAAAAGCTCCTTTTCTCCGCGCAAAACGAGCAGGTCAACGGGCTCGTGCGCTCGGCGCATAATTTCGTAGGACAGCTCGTCGTAAATTTTAACGCGCTTGCCGTCTATTTCGAGTATGACGTCGCCAAGCTTAAGGCCTGAGTCCTGTGAGGAAATTTCAAAGCCCGTTTCCTCAAGGCTGACGAACTCCCGAACTTCGGTGTTGCCGATATTTATAATCGAGGTGAGAAGTATCATCGCGAGAAAGCCTGCCACGATGTTTACGGCAGCGCCCGCAACGGTTATGATAAATCTCTGAAACGCAGGCTTTTTATCAAATGAGTTGGGGTCGTCGTCCTCCTCGTTTTCGCCCGCCATGGAGACGTATCCGCCTATGGGGAGCATAGAAAGACTGTATTTTATGTTCGTCTTTTTTGAGGTGTACCACAAAAGGCGCGGGCCCATACCTATTGAAAATTCGTTGATTTTTACCTTGAATATTCTTGCGAATATATAGTGTCCGAACTCGTGAATAAAGATGAGAAAGCCAAATACTAAAATTGCTGCTATTACCGTTATTAGCGTACTCAATACGTTTTCTCCTTAATAATTCCCTTAGTATATTCGCGCGTTTCTCTGTCAAGCGCGAGTATAGCGTCAAGCTCCTTGGCTTCTTTGCCCCGAGCGAGCATTTTCACATACGCCTTTTCTACCGCGCTCATAATGCCGACAAATGAAAGCTCTCCCTTTAAAAATGCATCTACCGCTACCTCGTCAGCCGCGTTAAGCACAGCTCCCATACCGGCGCCGTCCGAAAGCGCGCTCCTTGCAAGAGCGAGCAGGGGGAAAGCGCTGTAATCGGGCCGACTGAAGCTGAGCGAGCCGAGCTTAAACAGGTCAAGCTCCTCGCACGCCGAGGGGCGTCTTTCGGGATAGTCGACGGCATACTGCACGCACGCGCGCATATCGGGGACGGAAAATTCACCGATTACCGTATTATCAATATATTCCACCGCGGAATGAAGTATGCTCTCCCTGTGGATTACTACCTCGACCCTTTCGGCAGGGACTGAAAACAGATGCACGGCCTCGATAATTTCAAAGCCCTTATTCATAAGAGTTGCCGAGTCGACGGTGATTTTTTTACCCATCTTCCACGTAGGATGCGAAAGGGTGTCGGCTAAGGTGACCGAGAGAAGACCGTCGCGGCTCTTGCCGTAGAACGGACCGCCCGATGCCGTAAGAATGATTTTTTTGATTTCCTCGGGATTGCCCGCCTTAAGGCTTTGGAAAATTGCGCTGTGCTCGCTGTCGACGGGGATAATCTGGGCACCCTTCTCCTTGGCGCGATTCATAACTATCTCGCCTGCGATAACGAGGCTTTCCTTATTTGAAAGCGCAAGCCGCTTGCCCGAGTCAATTACCGCAAGAGTGGGCATAAGACCCGCCTCTCCGATTATAGAGTTGATGACCGTCTCGCTTTTGCTTTTCGCGATTCCCTCTAATATTCCCTCCTTGCCGACGAGGATTTCGGTTTTCGTATCGGCAAGCTTTATTTTAAGCGATTTTGCGGCTTGCCCGTCGGCGACGGCAAGATAAGAGGGGGAAAACTCGCGTACAAGCCGTTCGGTATCCCTCTCGTTTTTATTAACGCTGATAAAATCAAGCGAGTAGCCCCTTTGACGCGCTACGTCAATCGCCTGCATACCGACGGAGCCCGTAGCTCCGAGCACCGCTATAAGCTTAGTTTCCTTCATCGCTTGTCCTTTCGTCTTTAAAAAGGCAGGAAAGCGAGTGCTACCTGCCCGAGTCGGTTTTTAATAGATAAATGGTGGGAAATTTTCACAGATGATAAGCAAGACCAGCGAGACCGGTATTATCGAGTCGAATCTGTCAAGTATACCACCGTGGCCCGGCAAGAGATTGCCGTAGTCCTTAACACCGTGCTCTCGTTTGATATGAGATGCAACGAGGTCGCCGAGCTGTGAAATCACGGGGATTATCAGACCCGATAGGACGAGCACCCAATAGCTCGGCTTATAGTCGGTGGTCTTTGAGACGATAAAGCCGTAAAGCACGAAGGCGAGAGCCGTAAATACTATACCGCCGATTGATCCCTCTACGGTTTTCTTTGGGCTTATTTCGGGTATGAGCTTATGCTTGCCGATAAGCGAGCCTGTAAGATATGCGAAAACGTCGCATACCCAAGCGCCCATAACGACTAAAATCAGATTGAAAACACCGCCCGTAACCTTGGTCAGAGCGCACATTGCGCTGAGCGATGAGGTTATGTACGTAACCGAAGCGAATATTTCGGATATCCTGGTAAATTTTATAGAGCCCTTGGTGAATATCGCAAAGGCAAAGAGATAAAGCAAAAACAAAAACAGCGCGACGGCAAGCACCGCAACGTAGCTCATAATTCCCCCGTCTGCAAAAAACGCGCCGAAGGGGAGTATAACTGCCATTACGTAGGACGGCAGAGCTACGAACATATTTTTGTCAGCTCCGATAACGCGCAGTATTTCGAATGTGGCGCGCACGGATATAAGCGAGACCGCTATTGGAAATGCAACGGTATTGCAAAAAATCAAGAGCGGTATCCCCACTACGGCTATTGCGAGCGAGGTGAGAAATCTTACTTTCATTTCTTCTCCAAATTCAAATCTTCGTTAGACAGACCGCCAAACCTGCGGTTGCGTTTATAAAACTCGGATACGGCGTACATAATCGCGTCCTCGTCAAAGTCGGGAAACAGGGTGTCCATTACCACGTATTCGGAATACGCGCCCTGCCATATCAAAAAGTTAGAGACGCGGAAATCTCCGCCCGTTCTTATTATAAGGTCGGGCTCGGGTGTCTCCTTCGTATAGAGATAGGACGAGATAAGCTCGTTTGTAAAGCTTTGGTGACCGTCCCTTATTGCCGAGTTTACAGCGTGGCAAATCTCGTCGCGCCCGCCGTAATTCAAGGCGATATTGCATAAAAACGACCTGCCCGACGCCATATTCTCAGCTTCAAGGCACTTATTGCGCAGCTTCTCGGAAAGCGGAGCCTTGTCGCCGATAAACTTCACGCAAAAGTCGGGGTCTTTTTTTATCATTGGGATTACGACTCTGTCAATATAGTCGTAGGCGA
>JAZRNI010000014.1:0-5656 GCA_045648105.1 Eubacteriales bacterium
AATCGGCAATAGCGTCACAAGCATCGGAGATTATGCGTTCTGGAGATGTGTGAGCCTCACAAATATAACAATCCCCGACAGCGTCACAAGCATCGGTGCTGGTGCGTTCGAATATTGCGACAGCCTTACGAGCGTGGCAATCGGCAATAGCGTCACGAGCATCGGTGAAAATGCGTTCGCATATTGCGACAGCCTTACGGGCGTGTATATAAGTGATATTGACGCTTGGTATAATATTTCGTTTAGTAATATGGCTTCCAATCCACTTACAAAAGCAAAGAATCTCTATCTGAACGGTGAACTTGTAAAAGACCTTGTAATTCCAAACGGTGTCACCGTCATCGGTGATTATGCGTTCTATAACTCTGCAAGCCTTAAAAATGTAACAATCCCCGACAGCGTCACCGTCGTCGGTGATCTCGCGTTCTCCGGTTGCACAAGTCTAACAAGTATTACAGTGGCTTCAAACAATCCTAACTATAAGTCCATAGACGGAGATCTCTACTCAAAGGATGGCAAAACCTTAATCCAGTACGCGCTTGCAAAAACATCAACAAGCTTCACAATCCCAGACGGTGTCACCGTCATCGGTGATTATGCGTTCTATAACTCTGCAAGCCTTAAAAATGTAACAATCCCACACAGTGTCACAAGCATCGGAGATTGTGCGTTCTATGATTGCGACAGCCTTACGAGCGTGGCAATCGGCAATAGCGTCACAAGCATCGGCGATTATGCGTTCTGGGGTTGCACCAGCCTTACAAGAATAAATTACCGAGGCACGAAAACAGAATGGAATGATATGTCAAAAGGCGTTTATTGGAATTATAGCACAGGCGACTACGAAATAAGCTACAATTACACAGGCGAATAAACAAACTGAGAGGGAAGCCATGCGGCAACCCTCTCTTTAATTTTCAGCTTTACATTTCCAATTGTCAACTAGCATTACGCTGCCTTCGGTAGCACCTGTCTCTCAGCTGCCGATAGCATATTTTCTATAAATACCCCGTACCCCTCGGTTGGGTCTGCGACACATAATCAAGCGAAGCGAGTCGGCAAGCTTGTCAGCGAGCGAGCGCAGATTGCTCCGCGGTGGCTCGTCGAAGACGAGCAGAGTGCATCGCACCAAGCGACAACGCTTGCATCGCAAAGGAGTATAACGTGAGTCACTGCGCCTTAGGCAGCCTTTTGTTGTGTCTGATTATTTGCCGCATTCAGCATATTCTCAATAAATATTCCATACCCCTCGGTCGGATCTGCAACCATGACATGCGTGACCGCGCCCACGAGCTTACCGTCCTGTATAATAGGGCTGCCCGACATACCGCGGACTATGCCGCCGCTGATAGCCAAAAGCGCCTCGTCCGTTACCTTAATCTTAAAGGACTTTGAGCTTTGAGATGTGTAGTCGATGTCGCAAATTTCAATTTCGTAAGACGCCTTTTTGCCGTTTTTTAAGGTTGAAATAATTTCAGCCTTGCCTGCCTTGACATGCTCGCGTGTTCCAACGGGAATCGCATCCTCCTCCGATAAAGGCATACACATAAGAGTCCCGAAAATCCCGCACTCGCTGTTAGTTGAAATCTCACCAAGCACGCCTTTGCCAAGCGCACCGCAAAGCTCACCCGGCTTTCCGCTCTCGCCACGCTTTATGCCCGTCAGAATAACCGAGGTAGCAACCCCGTTTTTAATATCAATAATTTCGCCGCTTGAGTCGCACACACCGTGCCCAAGACCGCCAAAGCTACAGCTTGATGGGTCTATAAACGTTATCGTTCCGATTCCCACGCTGCTTTGCTTCAGTACCAAATTAAGCGACACGCCCCCCTCGCTCACCTCGGGCTTTACGGATAGCTCTACTTCCTTTCCATTCCTTAATACAAGTGCAGAAAGCATCCCCGCACGATAATTTTTAAGCACCGTCTCTATATCCTTTGAGCTGTATATGTCGCTGCCGCCAAGCTTTAAAATTCTGTCACCAAGCTCAAACGGTCCGTCCTTTTCAAGCCTAGCCACACACGGTCTTTCTTCATTTATCTTGATACCGAACGCATCTCCGCTCGCAATAAGCATCATCGGCGCGCTTTTGTCTGTGTTCTTGCTCCCCGACGACCCGAACAGAGCCTCGTATATTCTTGATGAAATGTCAATTTCCTTCGTATCCTTGCGTGATAAATTTACACGCTCCCCTACGTTGCCGTTAAAATCAGCGCTTACAGATGTCGGTAGCGCCGAGAAAATATATATAATTAAAAGCATAAATGCAATTATGCTTTTTTTAGCCCCCCTCATAATAAAACCCCCAAAAAACGAAAATGTGTTACATAACTATCATTATCATTTGTTGGGGGTTTATGTGTTACAAAATAAGGAAATACTATTTGAAAATCCAGTTTTTCTTCGGGAATGCTTTTATGTAAGCATTGACTAAAAGCTCCAAGGTGCTTGCATAAAGCGGCATCGCGTCTACCTGCTTTGCGTAAAAGCGTATCAGTATTGAGTTGTCGTAAAAGCTGGCGCCAAAGCCCGAGGTCTTGCTGATTGCGCGAAGAGTTCGCATTTGCGTCTCGGTAAGACGCGAATCGTCGTTCCACGATATCTTCAAAATCATGTCGCCCTCGCAGTTCGCTACGTTAAATGTAAAAAGCTGCAGCTTAAATACGTAAGCAAACACCTTTGCAATAAAGCTTGCAAGTCCGTCATATGAAATCTGCGTCAGATCGGAAAATGTAATATTGCCCTCAAGAACTATCGCTCCGTCAAAATATTCTGTCAGAAACTCGTTGGTTTGCTTGCAAATGGTTTCAAAATCAACAGTCGATAATTCAGGGTTTGGTCTCTCAAGGTCTGTATATAATGCCATTTTATTTTACGGGTACAATTTGTGAATGATTTATTTCGGATAAATATCTCGTTTCGACAGCACCGTTTATGAAGTCGGTCTTTGCATCGATAAGTATTTTTCCAAACTCGTTTTCGATATATACTTCAATTATATTTTGATACTTGTTTTCAAAATAACTGTCCGACTTGTCGGTACGGTATAATATTACGTATCCGTCCTCGCTTCCTGTGTTAAGCTCAAAAACAGGGCTTGTCTCGCGCATCGAAAGCGAAAAAGCAGATTCTGTAATTTCAGAAAAATAACGTGCGTCAAGGTTATTTTTGGCAATAAGTAAACCAAACTTTACATCTGATGCGATAAGAGTGGTGGTGTGACCTATAACGTAGCTCGCAACTGCGTCGTCACCGTCCTTTGATGCGATAACGTCTCGCACCTCCTCTGCGCGCTTTCTCGTATAAGCATCCTTTGATAGGAAAGCGTAGATTACGCGCACGCACTCGTCGCTGTAATAAAAATCGTAAATGTCATTTTCTGTGTAGCGGATTTCTCCAAAATCCGCGCCGTCAGTCAGGTCCTCGCCAACGTAATACTCGTGAATCGCGTCTACCGCAAGCGAATAGCGGAGAAGCAGGCGCTGTACGGAATAGTTGACGCCATCCTTGGCAAGAGACTCAAGGTACTTATCGTAGTCACCCTCAAACCCCATAAAAATAAGACCGTTTACAATTCCGCCATCGACGCTTGCCTCAATATACTCGTCGATTTTATTTTCAAAGCTGTTGCTGTAAACATCTATTCCGGCGGATTTGCAAAGGCTGAATACGGAATAAATTTCCGCCGCGTAATCTATGATTTTTTCGTTGATTTTTTCAATGTATTCGTCTTTTTTATCTCCCGTCCATACGGAGTTGTCACCACCGTCAATGCTTTCCTTTAAAGACGTAAAAAGCGCTCTGTAAAGCTCGTACTTTACCTCGTATTTGTCAGAGCCGTGCGATAGTGTAAAGACGGTCCGCAATTCCTCACTCGTGCTCTCTACTGCCGGATATTTTCCACCGCAGGCAAAAAGTGAAAGACAAAGAGAAATAACCAAAAATACAAAAAACAGTTTTTTCATTCGCATAAATTCCTCAAAATCTAATTCTTTCAAGAGAATTATAGCACAATATTATGAATAATTCAAGCAAAATACCTCTTTTTAGAAAAATGGGATTGAAAATATAAAAGCTTTGTGCTAAAATAGTAAAAAAAGAGAGGTTTTTGCTGATGGAAGAAAAATATACTGTAAAGCTTTCCAAGGTAATAGATAAATTTGAGCTTGAAACCATATATCTGCCTGACCTTCCGGAAAATATCGAGATTGACTGTGCGCGTGTAAACCGCCCGGGACTTCAGATGGTAGGCTTCTACGACCATTACGAGCAGGCTCGCCTACAAATAATAGGTAAGGTCGAAAATCTGTTCATCGCTCAGCTTCCCAAGGAGGAGCGCACACGCAGACTTGAGGACTTCTTCCGCTCAAAGCCCGTCGGAGTGATTGTGACGACTTCGCTTGAGTTGTCCTCTGATACCGTTGCGATAGCAGAGAAATATGGCGTTCCGCTGATGCGTACAGGTGAGCGCACCTCTGAATTTATGGCTGCGCTGATAGCATTTCTTAACGTTGAGCTCGGTCCGCGAATCACACGTCACGGTGTGCTTGTGGAGGTGTACGGCGAGGGAATACTACTGCTTGGCGACAGCGGTGTCGGAAAGAGCGAGACTGCAATCGAGCTTGTAAAGCGCGGACACAGACTTATCGCTGACGATGCGGTAGAAATCAAAAGAGTATCCGCTACGACTCTGGTCGGCAGAGCGCCGGACATTATCCGCCACTACGTTGAGCTGCGCGGAATAGGTATAGTCGACGTAAGACGCCTTTTCGGTATGGGCGCCGTTAAGGAAACCGAAAAGATAGACCTTGTAATCAATCTCGAAAACTGGCAGCAGGACAAAATGTACGACAGACTCGGACTTGAAAATAACAGCGTTGACCTTCTCGGTATTAAGGTGCCGAGCATTGTTCTGCCCGTCTGCCCCGGACGAAATCTCTCTGTCGTAATCGAGGTTGCCGCAATGAATCACAGACAAAAGCGTATGGGATATAACACCGCAGAGGAATTTAATAAACGCCTTATGGAGCAAATGGGAATATGATACTCGTCTGCTTTGTCAAGGTGCCGACGGATGCTTGTGCAGATCGCCTGTTGAGCGCGGTAAGACGTGCGTTTGGCAAGAAAAACGAGCAGTATATAGCACAAATAGAGAGCAAAAAAAGCGAGCAAGGAAAAATTGAAGGGCTTGCCGCCCTACTCTGCCTTAAGGCACTGCTTGACGAGTTGAATATCGGCGAGAGCGCACTGACGCATCTGAAGCTTGCAAGAAATGAGAACGGAAAGCCGTACTTTGAAAATTCCACATTGCAATTTAACCTCTCGCACTCACACGGCTACGTGGCGTGTGCCTTATCCGACGAGGGCGAGATTGGAATAGACGTCGAGGCGTCGGAGCTTACCGACGAAAGAGCGACGCGGCTTACGAAAAGATATTTCGGCGCGTATAACGCCCCGTGCGACGCAAAAGCATTCGCGCACGAGTGGACAAAAAAAGAAGCCGAAACCAAGCTTTACGGTGGACGGCTCGGAGAATATCTGAAGGGCGAAAAATCGAACGAGCATATCTGCGCCGAGAAAAACAATGTGTTTTTCTCGAGCTTTGAGATCGATGGATACCCGATAACGCTGTGTACTAAAAAAACTCCATCACAAA
>JAZRNI010000015.1:0-8141 GCA_045648105.1 Eubacteriales bacterium
GGCAGATGGAATTTCCCGATGACTGGCTGGGGCTTGGCGACGTTTGGTTAAGCCCGAGACAGGATGAGTGCGTCGAGGTGAAATTCGGCGGAGACGTACGCGGATGGGATGATAACGGCAAATTCAGAGTTTCTCACACTAACTATCACTCCGTTATGGCAGTTCCTTACGATATGTATATTTCCGGTTATCGCAGCGATGCCGTTAATAAGCTCGTCCTGTGGAGCGCAAAATCACCTAACAGCCTTGATATGGCGGCATTTTCACGCGGTGACTACGCAAAGGCGCTTGAGGAAAATAATAAGGCTGAGGTTATATCCAAGGTGCTTTATCCTGCCGATGAGCACATTGAAGGTAAAATCCTGCGCTTAAAGCAGCAGTATCTTTTGGTTTGCGCATCCTTGCAAAGCATAATTAAAAATCATAAAAAGCATTATAATACCTTGGATAATCTTGCGGACAAGGTTGCAATTCATATCAACGATACCCACCCCGCGCTCTGTGTTCCGGAGCTTATGCGTATTCTGATTGACGAGAACGATTACGGTTGGGACGATGCGTGGGAAATTACCTGTGCTACCCTCAGCTATACGAACCATACGGTAATGAGTGAGGCGCTCGAGCGCTGGAGCGAGTCGCTTTTTTCATCTCAGCTTCCCCGAATTTATCAGATTGTGTGCGAAATCAACCGCCGCCTTACAGAAAAGCTTAACGCCATATATCCAAACGATATCGCAAAAATCAATTATATGGCAGTCATAGCAAACGGAGAGGTAAGAATGGCAAATCTTTGCCTCGCAGCCTGCCATACCGTAAACGGGGTATCAAAGCTTCATAGCGAAATACTCAAAAACGGAATTTTCAAGGATTATTACAATATCGATAACGGTAAATTTACCAACGTTACCAACGGTATTGCCTACCGCAGATGGCTTTGCCAGTCCAATCCGTCTCTGAGCGCATTTATCGAAACGCTTATAGGAGACTCGTTCAAAAAGGACAGCCGCTATCTTGAAGACTTGATGAAATTTAAAGACGACGAGACTGTTTTAAACCGCCTTCTCGAAATTAAACGGGAAAATAAGCTGCGGCTTGCAAATTATATCGCAAGCTCAAACGGCATAAACGTAAATCCGGACTCCGTATTCGATGTACAAGTAAAAAGGCTTCACGAGTATAAGCGTCAGCTTTTAAACGTGCTCCACATACTTTATCTCTACAATAAAATCAAGGATGACCCCGAATCCGTCGTTACGCCGCGCACCTTTATTTTCGCCGCAAAGGCATCCAGCGGATATCTTATGGCAAAGCAGATAATACGTCTTATCGTCCGTGTGTCCGAAATAATTAACTCCGACCCCGTCGTAAGGGAAAAAATCAAGGTGGTATTTATCGAGGACTATAAAGTATCTCTTGCCGAGATTATTATTCCCGCGGCAGATATTTCCGAGCAAATTTCAATAGCGGGAAAGGAAGCGTCGGGAACGGGTAATATGAAGTTTATGATGAACGGCGCCGTCACTATGGGAACGCTTGACGGTGCAAACGTCGAAATTTACGAGCAGGTCGGAGACGATAATATGTTTCTCTTTGGGCTTCGCACGCACGAGGTTGAAGAGCTTTGGCGCAAGGGCTACAATCCCATGGAGTACGTCAATAACAATCCGGCACTGAAGCGCGTTATAGAAATGCTCACTACAGGCGAGCTTGGCACAAAATTTGACGATATATCGCGCTCGCTTCTGACAAACAGTTTCGGCACGGCAGATGCTTATATGATTCTTGCTGATTTTGACAGCTACGTTAAGGCACAGGAAAAGGCAAGTGAGATTTATAACGATAAGCTCCGCTTTGCCCGTATGTCACTAGTCAATATAGCAAAATCAGGCATCTTCTCATCCGACAGAGCAGTAAAGGAATATGCCGATAATATCTGGAAAGTAAAGTATAAGAAATGAGAATTTTGTTTGACAGCAAAAAGCTTTATCATAAATCCCCATTCGGCTCAATAAGAGAACACGAGCCTTGTACGGTAAGAATAGATATTCCCGTCTCGTGCAAGGCGACTCTCGTCCTTCTTAAAATTTTCAGAGAGGACGGCTTCAGTATGTCCGTTCCTCTCACAAAGGATAACGGCACGGAGCTTTACAATTCGTACAGCGGTGAGCTTTCGCTTTACTCAAGGGGACTTTATTTTTACTACTTCCGTATAAAAACGGAAAACGAAGAATTTGACCTCTATAAGCAGGGCGACACGACGAATATGGAGGCGGGCGATTTATGGCAGTTAACCTGCTTTGATAAAGACTATGACGTCCCCGACTCCTTTAAGGGTAAGGTTATGTATCAGATTTTTCCCGACCGCTTTGCAAAAAGCGGTGAGTGCGATACTAAAAATAAGCTTACGCCCTTCGTTATGCATACTGCTTTTGATGAGCTGCCCGTTTTTACCCCGGACGCCAATGGACAAATTCTTAATAACGATTTTTACGGCGGAAATCTGCGGGGAATAACGGAAAAACTCCCATACCTTGCAGATATGGGAGTGGGTATAATATATCTTAATCCTATATTTTTTGCGTATTCAAACCATAGATACGATACTGCGGATTATAAGCGGATAGACGATTTACTGGGAAACGAGGACGACCTTAAAGAGCTTTGCGATACCGCCCATAAACACGGAATGAAAATAATTCTCGACGGAGTTTTTTCCCATACGGGCAGTAACAGCATCTATTTTGATAAAAACAACGTATTCAAAAACGGCGCTTACAGCAACCCTCTCTCTCCGTACCGACAGTGGTATCAATTTGAAAGCTATCCGGATAAATATACCTCGTGGTGGGGAATAGATACCCTGCCTTGTGTAAACGAGCTTGAAAAGTCCTATCTTGATTACGTGATATTTTCGCGCGATAGCGTAATTTCTCACTGGATGATGCTCGGCATTGACGGCTTCAGACTTGACGTTGCCGACGAGCTTCCCGATGAATTTATCTCAAAATTCAAGCAAAAAATGAAAGAAATCAACCCCGACTCGCTCTTGATTGGCGAGGTGTGGGAGGATGCGTCGAATAAAATAAGCTACGGACAAAGACGCAAATATTTTTCCGATAGCGAGCTTGACTCTGTTATGAATTATCCTTTCAGAGCGGCAATTTTCGACTTTATCAGGCAAAATATCAAGGCAGAAGAATTTGAAAAACTAATTATGACGATAGTTGAAAACTATCCCGCTCCGGTTTTGTCCTGCGTTATGAACTCGCTTTCCACTCACGACACTCCTCGTGTGTTGAACGAGCTTTCAGGGGTCGCAATGCCCCCCACCAAAAGCGCCCGCGCGAATTTTACCCTGACGGATGAGGCGCTTGAAAGAGCGCTGGCAAACGAAATGGGAGCCGTCTTTTTGCAATTTTTACTTCCCGGCAATCCGTGCATATACTACGGTGATGAGATAGCTATGCAGGGCTGTGAGGATCCTCTGAACCGCGCGTTTTTCAAGTGGTCGGATGTAGATTTTTACCTTCGCGATTTTTATAAGAGCCTTTCAAAGCTTAAAAACGAAAGTGAGCCGATAAGGCTTGGCAGCATAGAATTTATTTGCGCCGAGGGAGATCGCCTTGCTTTTGTAAGAAAGCATTTAGACGAGCAGATAACTGCTGAAATATCTCTTGGCGAGAAAATACCGCATAGGACGGACGCGCTGTTTTATTTTTCGAAATTGAACGTCAGCGCCGTCATATATAAAAAATAAAAAAAGAACAGTTTAGCCGCTGTTGTTATCCGTTAAGGATGACACGCTTGCGAACTGTTCTTTTTTGTAAATCAGAGTATGAACTGTAAAGCGCAGAATCCGCCGTACAGAACTAATAATATAATACCTTGGTATCTTGATAGCTTTTTTGAGCAAAGCGCAGGAATTATGAGCAGCGCCATAACCGTAATCATAAGCGGAATGTCTATTATAAGCGAGCTGTTATAGCCTGCTACGGTATTTCCGAGCGGAACCTCAAAGGGCGCAAGCGCTATAGACATACCGGATACCAACACGAGATTGAATATATTTGCGCCGATAATGTTTCCAAGCGACAGTGAGCCGTGCCCCTTGGCAAGTGAGGTAATTGCGGTTACAAGCTCAGGCAGGGAAGTGCCGAGCGCAACAAAGGTGAGCGCTATTACCGTTTCGGGAACGCCGAGCTTTTCGGCAATTACAGTTCCGTTGTCTACGAGTAAATCCGCGCCAACGGCAATGAGAGCCGCCCCAAGCACGAGCATAACGATTTCCCAAACGAGCGATTTTTTCTTCGTATCAATCTCCGGTGCCTTTTCGTGCTTATCCGCTTCGGAGTTTCTGTTTTTAAGACCGCTGCGCACGGTTAAAAACATATAAGCTGCGAACGTTGCCAAAAGCAAAAAGCCGATCCATCTGTAGAAATATCCAAATACGTACGCGCTTACAACGTAAATGGCCGTCGATAAAAAGAATACTAAAGTAGGTATCTTTAGCGACTTTGTTTCAATGGGCGCAGGCTTTATAGCAACTGTAAGCGCTGCAATAAGCGCGGTGTTGCAGATAATCGAGCCGATTGCATTTCCGTACGCCATAGAGCCTTGACCTGCAAGTGCCGCTGAAACGGAAACCATAACCTCGGGCAATGTGGTACCTATTGAAACGACGGTAGCGCCTATTACGATTTCCGGAATACGGAATCTTGCGGCAATTCGGCTTGCACCTTCAACAAACCAGTCGCCGCCCTTAATCAGCAGTAAAAGTCCGGCGATGAATAATATTATAGCTTCAGTCATATTTTCTCTTTCCTGTATGTAATCCTTATTCTATACTCCAACGTTACAATTTTAGACTTTATTTGCATAAATGTCAACAAAATGAGGGCTATATTTACAAAATATTTACTTTCGCATCCTTCCTTCAGTTCTGAGCAACAAAAACCATTTCGAATACCGAGGTATGAGAGACTAATTGAAAAACGCAATAAATAAGCAAAGACTCAGCAGGCTATGATGCCCCTGAGTCTTTTATATTTTCAAGTTAAATTACGTGGCAACGAATACCTTTGATTTTACAGAAATTCTTTAACTCTTCCACATAATCTCCGTATCCTACCATCCAATGGTGTCCGATACCGTTCGCCATAATCTCTTCATTGATAACTTCGACGTTCTTGTCAAAGCGGATTTTAACGGGATTACCCGGGAACTCCATTCCGCAGGGAATAGCCTCGCCCTTCATAATCGCCATACGGAACTGCTCTCCGTGTCCGCAGATATTGACGGCGGTAACGGTGCCGGATTTCATCAGGAAACGGCTGCATACACCGGTTTCCGCAAGTCTGACCGGTGCAAGCTCAATGTCACCCTCTGCAATAGAAAATCCGGAAGAGCCGCAGTGCGCGAACAAAATAGTATTGGCTGCGTCATCAATGTAAAGCAGGTCGGTATTGTTTACCGGCTTTTCGCTGAGCTCGTATAATAGCTTCATCGTAAGGGCGTTGGTCACGTCTCCTTCGCAGGAAGCTACCACACCCTCCTCGGCAAGAATAGAATATCCAAGACATACCTTGCCCATGTAGGTCGTATAGCACTTCACGGATAATGCCTCAAGCGCATATTCGTCTGCCAGCGCACGCATTGCTCCGTAATACTTCATGGATTCCAGCATATCCTCTTTGGACGATAAGACCTTGCAGGGCCTTAACATATCCTTCTTTTCCTCAAGCAGACGCTCGGCTGCTTCGTCGGACATCGCAGCGACCTTTTCGGTCATTTCCTTTTCGTCGAGATTTACTACTCTTGCACCAAGCTTCTGCTTAATCGAAAACTCGTCATAGGCAATCTCGGTCATACCCTTTACACGGCCGCCGATCGCTCCGATTCTCACCTTGCCCATGCAGTTTGCGAGCGAGTAAGCCGTCGCTATCTGCTTGGTCTTTCTTGCACACTTCTCATCGTCTGCATCACCGTAAACAAATTCATAGCCCTTGCCGATATCGGTAAACACTGCACCGATCTGATGTGCACAGCACAGGGAACCGGTATCAAACGCAGGGAACGCGCGCAGTATTACGGGCTTATCAATATAGGAGAGAAGGTCCAAAAGATGATGGTCCTCGCTCCATGTGGCAATGCAGATCAAAAGTACGTCTGCATCCATCTGCTTCAATGACTCTGCCGCCTTTTTTACGGTATCTAAGTCATGCATAACAACGCCTGCGTTTGCGCAGTCCACGCCCATATCCACAAGCGTTTTAACTGTTTGATTTAATAAATTCTCGGCATTGTCAAATCCCACCTCAAAAGGACAGGCAAGACCTACTGCCGCAATATTTGCTTTCATACGATTATTCTCCTTTCATTGCACCCGGTATAGCTTCCAGGTTTCCGTATGCTCCGCACTCTCTGTCGGCGCGATGGTATAAAGGGGCGAAAGACTTTCGATTTCTGTCATATGACGGCAGAAAAACGTCTCGTAGGACACGTTTCCGTCCGGATATACAGCATCCTTTTTGAAATCGTAGCTCTTTTCAAAAACAACACCCTTATTAATGTACCGTATTGGCTCGGCAGGATGATCCACGCCGATTTTATACCGCTTGTCAATTGGCAGATGCCGAATGACGATTCGTTCTTCCTCATAGTCGGCTCTCTCATCGCCAAGGCAGGTATGATACCACCAGGAGATGTGATGAAAAGGACTCGCGCTGCTCTTGCGCTCTCCGAGAGGAATATACTCGGTTCCACCCGGTGCCATCACCGAAATTGCCCACAGAGAACGTGTGATGTCGTGTGGATTACAATTCACAATTTTATGCGTAATACTCACACTGGCATCCGCTCCAAAGGAAATACACATGGATTTCCTGACGCCAAGCCACGCGTCAATTTCCTGTGTCAGTACGATTTTCTCATCCTGGACTTCATAGCTGATCGGTGCGTTGTCAGGACAATATGTATCCGAATTTTCCGGGGCAAGCCAAAGTCTGTGACCGCCACGTATGCGCCATCCGTCCTCGGTGCTTAGCTCCTTCATATCGCTTGGCTGCTCGTAAAAGACGTTTTCTTCGCCTAAAAAGGAAAAATGTGCAATACGTATCCCATATTCAAGGGGAATTACCAGCTGTACCACACCGTTATCGGCAAAAATGCTTCTGCCAAAGGCAGGATGCACTCCTTCTTGAAATTTCATCATAGCATTAATCAGGGAAGTACGCGGTAGGGTACTACGCGGAATGCGTCGTTTGCCATAGTAAAGCCCTCGGCATACTCTACACCGCACTGCATACCTCTGTATTTCGCGATGGTGTAATAATTTTCGAAAAAGTCCTTGTCAGCAACGGTATCCTTGTAATTGTCCTGCATCCAGCTTATCTGGCTCTTGTGCTGACGGCACATTTCCATCTTGATTTCGAAAGTGTCTGTGATGTCGACGTACTGGGTGGGAACAAAGCCAAGACCGTACACAGGCTCGCAATGCACGATGAGAGGAATCTTGTCGTAGGGTGCGTTTCTCGTTTGGATTTTTGCAATCGGAATCATAACGGCAATATCGTTGATGATTTTGCTCGTCAATTCGTGATCGGGATTGTAGTCCTTGGGGTGGTGTGTCAATATAACGTCCGCCTTGCAGTATCTCACAAGGTCAATAAAGGCAAGTCTTGCATTCTTGTCCTCGAAAAACATTTCATCGTCATAATCAAGGCAAACGTACTCTGCGCCGATAATCGCCGCCGCTTTTCTTGCCTCTTCCTTACGAATAGCTGCGATTTCGTCCATTGGGAGTGTCGCAGAGCCTATATTTCCGTTCGTTGCAGTAGCTGTAAAAACCTTGTGTCCAAGCTTGGCGTATTTTGCCAGAGTTCCGCCGCAACATCCTTCAACGTCGTCAGGATGAGCGCCAATTGCTAAAATATTCATAATTGTTCTCCAATTCGTTAAATTTAAAATTAGGGAAGTACGCGGTAGGGCACTACGCGGAATGCGTCGTTTGCCATACGGAAGCCCTCGGCGTACTGTACGCCACACTGAATGCCTCTGTAACGAGCAATGGTCTTATACTGCTCGAAGAAGTTCTGATCAGCCAGGGTATCCTTGTAGTTATCCAGATTGAGCACCCAGTCTTC
>JAZRNI010000016.1:0-1942 GCA_045648105.1 Eubacteriales bacterium
GCTCACTCGGTGACGTTATGAAGGAATCCGCCAAGATTGCACACTCTTACGTCAGAACCGTTGCTGACAGGTATTCTATCAAAAACGATTTTTACAAGACGCTTGACATACATATTCACTTCCCCGAGGGCGCAATACCGAAGGACGGCCCCTCTGCGGGCGTTACAATGGTTACTGCCATCGTCAGCGCGCTTGGCAATATACCTGTAAAGCGCGACGTCGCAATGACGGGCGAAATCACACTGCGCGGAAAGGTGCTTCCGATAGGCGGTCTTAAGGAAAAGACGCTTGCGGCATACAGAAGCGGTATCAGCACCGTTTTGATTCCCGATGAGAATATGCGCGATCTTGACGAAATTGATTCCGAGGCAAGGGCGAGTCTTACGTTTATCCCCTGCAAAACCGCAAACGACGTGTTAAGGCACGCTCTTGATACGGCACACTGAGGTTTGAAAATGAAAATAAATGTCAATAATGCCGTTATAGCGATGAGTGTAGGCAGTCAAAAGCAGTTCCCAAGGGAAAATAAACCTCAAATTGCTCTTTCAGGCCGCTCAAACGTTGGCAAAAGCTCACTCATTAACACGTTGCTTTCGAGAAAATCGCTGGCAAGGGTTTCCTCTGCTCCCGGCAAAACCATAACAATTAACTACTACGATATAGATAAAAAGCTATATCTTGTTGACCTTCCGGGATACGGTTTTGCAAAGCGCTCGCAAAACTCCAAGGTTGCTTGGAGCAATCTTACCGAGGATTACTTTCTTAAAAATCCGTCGTTTGACTCTATCAAGCTCGTATTACAGCTTATCGACGTGCGCGTAGGACCGACGGACGACGACGTAATGATGATAAACTTTTTGATAGATAACTGCATTCCGTTCAAGATTATAGCTACGAAAACGGATAAGCTTTCACCAACCGCGCTAAAGAATACTCTTGATAAAATTCACAATGATTATTTTTTGGGCACGGATATTGAAATCATCCCCTTTTCATCAGTTACGAGAAGCGGAAAGGAAGCGGTTTGGAGCAAGATTTTTGACGCAATATAGCTTTTTTCGCTTCCGTCCTTTGCATTTTACGGAGATAAATTTTTATGAATGAAATAGTCTACTATTTGCTCTCGGCGTGAGCCGTTCTTATTATCCTTACGCTGCACGAGTACGCGCACGGCTACGCGGCGTACAAGCTTGGGGATAACACGGCTCGCTCATTTGGCAGGCTTACGCTTAACCCCTTAAAGCATCTTGACCCCGTGGGTGCTATTTGCATGGTGCTTTTCCATTTCGGATGGGCAAAGCCTGTGCCGATAAATCCGAGGAACTTCAAAAATCCAAAGCGGGATTTTGCCTTGGTTGCCCTTGCGGGACCGCTTTCGAATATGATATTTGCGTTAATATCGTCCTTTTTATATCTACTGCTTTACGCGCTTTTCAAGGATATAAGGACCGACTCTGCGCTTTTAATATCGATATTACAGAACACGCTTAACTTCGTTTATATCTTTCACATTATCAATATAGGAATAGGGCTTTTCAATCTGATACCCGTTCCGCCTCTTGACGGCTCAAGGATACTTAACGTAGTACTGCCGAGCCGAATGTATTTTTCTATTATGCGCTACGAGCGCCGCATATATTTGGCCCTTATTTTATGGCTCTTGCTCGGCCCTTACGTATCGCAAATGCTTCTTTCCGTTTCATTTATCGCATCAAGCCCTGTTTTATCGTTTGCAGCGCGGATTTTCTCGCTTACCGACGTGCTTGGCGATTTATTTGAAATTATATCAAACGCAATGATGAGTCTTTGGAGACTTATCCCCTTTTTGAACAACTGACCTAATTTTTTTACTAAAGGTGATTTATAGATGATTGAACAGTTAACGTACAGGCTTGACCAGTTTGAGGGGCCGCTCGACCTATTGCTCACGCTGATAAGCAAG
>JAZRNI010000017.1:0-1907 GCA_045648105.1 Eubacteriales bacterium
AGACCGCTTGGCCCCCGACTTCCTCCGCAATCTCGCGAGCCGCCTCCTCGTTATGGTAGAGACGCTTGTGATCTCTCAGATATTTATAGAGAAGCTCGGGAAATTTGTGCAGCGCCGTCGTGCCGAAGATAAAGCTGACGTAAGGATATTTGTACTTTATATCGTTCTGTCTGTGATCCTGCGCCACCATACATCCGCAAACGGCGATGACAAGCGCGGGATTCTTCTCCTTGAGATGCTTGAACTGACCGACGATCGACAACGCCTTCTGCTCGGCGTGCTCACGGATCGCGCAGGTGTTAACAACGATCAGCTCCGCCTCCTCGGGCTTATCTGTAAGGGCGTATCCCATCGAGACCGCCATTCCCCGAAGCTTTTCGCTGTCTGCCTCATTCTGCTGGCATCCAAAGGTCAGAACGTAAGCCTTTTTATCCTTATTTTCAATAAATTCTCTCTTGACCATTTCCGCATACGCGCGAAAGTCAAGCGCATTTTTATCCGTATTCTTTGTCATTTTTTATTTTTGTCTCCGAGACTCTTTTGCATATAATATACTATTATATTATTATACTATAAACAAGGCTCTATGTCAATATTTTATTTAACAAAAAAGCTCCTATACTTGGTCATATAACAGAAAAAACACCGCCCGGTTAGTATTGACAAATATGGTATTTAATGATATCATTACTTATATACGTCATTTGTTTTACAACCCAATCCGAAAGGAATTTTTCAGATGATTTCAAGATCCGATTTAAGCTCAGGCTTCGAGCGTGCCGTCCTTCCTCTGCGACGGTATCTCTCCTCCCCGTGGGCGTACGCTTTGATATTTCTCATAGCTGCCGCTATCACCTGGACGGGCATAGAGGTCAAGGGCGCAATAATCTTCGTTTATATAATCGCTGCGTATCTGGTAGTATTTGATGACCTTGTCAGCGCAATGCTTCCCTTTTTACTCATTTGCACCTTTACCATCAAGTGTTATGACTCATTTGATACGTTTATGTCGTATATCTGGTTCGGCATACCCGCGATATTTGCACTCATTTTTCATTTTGCATACTACAGAAAAAGGTTCTCCATCGGTGAAAACTTCTCGGGAGTCTGCGCCGTCGCTGTTGCGGTTACACTCGGCGGACTTTTCTCGATAAGCGCAGAGGACTATTTCCGAGGCACGTC
Organism: Eubacteriales bacterium; assembly: GCA_045648105.1. GTDB lineage: Bacteria > Bacillota > Clostridia > Oscillospirales > CAG-272 > UBA1740. The sequence goes on from JAZRNI010000017.1 coordinate 1,183, forward strand.
TCTTTATTACGTTTTCGCGCTCGGCATCGGTATGATCGTCGGCTATCTCGTTTTGCGTGCAAGCCTTGAAGGCAGACCTATCAAGGAAACGTCCGAGCGGTTCACCGCTTTTATGTACATCTGGGGTGCATTCGCAACCTATATGATATTCCAATTCATTCTTGTAAATTGGGATGTCATACTGAAAACGGGTGATATGCCGTATATCCAGTGGAGCAACAACTTAGCCACGATGCTGATGCTGACGATGCCCTTCCCCTTCTATTACGCCCTTAAAAATCCCATCCACCTTATTCCGGGATACATGATGTATATAGCGACTCTCCTATCGACCTCGCGCGGAGGCATCCTCTTCGGCACGGCGGAGATAATAATTATTACGGTATACGTCATTTTTGCGGCAAGAAAGCCTTTGACACGCTATTTGACGATCGGCGTATCGGTAGTTGCCGCGGCGGTAATATTCAAAAATCTTCTCGGACTTGCCGATATCTTGAATATCTCCATGATCACAAAGCCCGACGGACTTATAAGCTCGGGGGAAGCGCGCGTTACTCTTCTCAAGCGTTCGTTTGAGGATTTCAAAAACAATATTTTATTCGGTCAGGGACTCGGATATACGGGAAATACAGATGCTTACAATCCGAAAAAAGGCGCTCTGTATTTCTACCATATGATGATACCTCAGATCATTGGAAGCACCGGACTTTGCGGAGTCGGCGCAT
>JAZRNI010000018.1:0-3573 GCA_045648105.1 Eubacteriales bacterium
GTTAAATACTACTCGGTCCTTTTTTTTAGATTTACTTTTTTGCTCTTCCGCGGTTAACGAGCAGATCGTGCTTTATTTTCCAAAGGTTTTCGGAAAGGTCAACGTAATACTTGTGAGGGTTTTCAAAACGCTTCACCTCATCCCAGAGAGTTTCTATTTCATTTTTACAATAACTCTGTATTTCTGATATGGATGGAGATTTATATACGCATTTACCGTTCTTGAAAATGGGTACCATAAGCTCACGGAGAGTGTAATTTGTAAATTCCTTTTTCTTCCATGTTTCAATGGGGTCGAAAATCTCAATAGGCTTTGCCGAATCAACAACCTCATCGTATACGCAAAGCAGGTCCGCACTCGCCTTGCCTGTCTCATTGTCGTATATTCTGTAGATTTTTTTAAAGTGAGGGTTAGTTATTTTTTCGGGATTCTCGGAGATTTTGATTTTTGGGATTACCTCGCCATCCTTTTCCTTGGCAACAAGCTTATAAACTCCTCCGAATACGGGATTTGATTTAGCTGTTATAAGACGCTCACCAACACCGAAAGAATCTATTGCAGCTCCCTGACGTATTATGTCACGGATTATGTTTTCATCAAGAGAGTTGGAAACCACTATTCTGCATTCGGTAAGACCTGCATCGTCAAGCATTTTTCTGGCTTTTTTGGAAAGATAAGTGATATCTCCCGAATCAAGTCTGATTCCACACTTAGTAATACCCATGGGGAGGAGTACCTCCTTAAACGCTTTTATAGCGTTCGGAACTCCGCTTTTAAGGCAATCGTACGTATCGACGAGAAGCGTTGCGTTATTCGGATACATTTTGCAGTATGCAACAAAAGCCTCATACTCGGTATCAAACATCTGCACCCATGAGTGCGCCATAGTTCCCGTCGCGGGAATAGCATAGTCTCTGTCAGAAATCGTACACGCTGTTGCCGCGCAACCGCCAATATATGCAGCCCTTGCACCAAGGATAGCACCGTCAGCGCCCTGAGCGCGGCGGGAGCCGAATTCTGCCACGGGTCTGCCCTCAGCAGCTCTTACGACCCTGTTCGCCTTGGTAGCGATAAGAGACTGATGGTTAATGGATAGCAGTATGAATGTCTCTATAAACTGCGCCTCGATAGACGGAGCTCTGACGGTCAGAATAGGCTCTCCGGGAAAGATAGGAGTTCCCTCGGGAACGGCGTATATATCTCCCGTGAAAGAAAATTCCTTGAGATATTCAAGAAATTTTTCGGAGAAAATACCCTTGCTTCGGAGAAATTCTATATCCTGCTCAGTAAATCTGAGCGTTTTAATATACTCTATAACTTGCTCGAGTCCTGCTGCAATAGCAAATCCGCCACCGTCGGGAACCTTGCGGAAGAATACGTCAAAATAAGCTATTTCGTTGCCTTTATCAAGCTCATAATAGCCGTTTGCCATAGTAAGCTCGTAGAAATCGCAAAGGAGAGTATTATTAGGCTTAGACATTGCAGTTTTCCTTTCTTAAAGCTCGATTTTCATATCTCCCGCGTTGATAACGCCGAATTTACGCATAAGCTCAGAGAAAAGAAGCGAAAGCGCGGCGGGTAATACGAGACATACGAGAATAACGCCTACGATTGAGGTAGAATTAAAGCCCATTTGCGTAAAGACACCGATAGGTCCGACAAGACCGCAGGTGCCCATACCTGCACTGACACCGACACATTCCAGCTTGAAAAGGCAGGTTGAGATGGGACCCGTTATAGCGGATGCGAGGGTTGCGGGAATCCATATTACGGGCTTTTTAATGATATTACCCATCTGAAGCATTGAGGTACCGAGGCCTTGAGCTATGACACCGCCCCACTTGTTTTCACGGAAGGAGCTGACAGCAAAGCCGACCATCTGAGCCGAGCAGCCTGCAACGCACGCGCCGCCTGCAAGAAGGAAGCCCTCCTGCGTTCCGTTAAGAGCTGCGACCTCGAAGGCTGAGACTGAGAAAATCATTGCACAAATAGCCGCAGAGGATATGGGAAGTGTGAGAATCACACCCATAACGACGGATACGACAGCGCCCATTATAAACGGGAGATAAGTAGTTGAGGAGGCAATAAAAATACCGAGATAATACATTATGTAAGAGACGATGGGGGCAAGGAGCCAGCTTGCAAGGAAGCCCGCAAGCAGAGTGACTACGGGAGTTACCAAAATGTCTACCTTAGTTCTTTTTGAGACGAGCTTGCCAATCTCGCACGCGATAACCACCGCGAAGAACGCACCCGCAGGACCTGCGGAATAGAATACGCCGCTTATACCGTCGGGCTTTGCGCTTACTGCCCAAGAGAGGATTTTGCCCTCGTTTATGACAGCGCCCATTGCGTTTGCCATAGCGCCGATAGCCGCAGATGAGTAAATTACCAAGGGGTGTGCCGCAAGCCTATGCGCTATCGCGACACCTATTGCCATACCCGTTGCCGCTTTTGCGTAGGTCGCTATAGTATTAAGGAACTCAAGCTGTGTGTAGGTTGCGAGGGTTCCGAAAATCGTACCGATAAGCAATGAGGCAAAAAGACCAAGCGCCATAGCGCCCATTGCGTCTACAAAATATACCTTTGGCGAAAGAGTGATACCGCAAGAGTCGAGGTATGCTCTGAAGCCCTTTTTCTTCGTGCTGTCCATTTTAAACGTCTCCTTTTCTTTCTCTGTCAAGATAGGACTGAAGTATAAGCTCGGCTGAGAGGGTGTCGATATTCTCACGGCGCTTCTTGCCATAGGTTTCCGTACCGTCCATATAGCGGTAAGCGAGCATAGTGCTCATCCGCTCGTCTGAAAAGTCCGTCGGAATATCCGTATACTCCGAAAGCAGCGCCGCAAACGCGCGGACCGTCTCTGCTCTCGCGCCCTCGCTGCCGTCCATATTTTTCGGTAAGCCTATAACGATTTTCACGCAAGCGCGCTCCGCCGCCTCCTTGGCTACCCGAATGGCAGTATGGCGCATTCCGCTCTCGCGAAGCGTCATTATTCCGCTTGCCAAGGTGCCGCTAAGGTCGCACTCAGCAAGGCCCGTTCTCTTGTCGCCGTAATCTACACCGAGATATTTTCCGTGCTTTAAATCCATATCTTTTCCTTTTCGTACTTTAGTACGCTTTTATTATAAATGCGTTTTCCTGTTTTGTCAATATTTATCAACATTTTTTGTATATAATGACGATAAAAGAAGCAGTAATGCACAAGGTTTCAAGGGTAAGCAGTCTATCTACGCCACTTTGCTTTGTGCGATATGCATAAGGAGTCATGTGAAAAAGTGACAATATTTTTTCCTTTGAGTCAAGAGACATTTTGTAGTTCACGCGCTTTACGGAAAGCACAGAGAGCCCCGAAAGCTCAAACGGCGCGACCTCGTTTTCGTATGGAGTATCGTAAAGCACGCTTTTCAGCTCGTAGAGGTGCCGCCTGTCAGGGATAGCCATAATAAACACTCCGTCCCTTTTGAGCACACGCACGGTCTCTGAAAGCGCGAGGGGAGAAAAGACGTTAATTGCCAAATCGAAGCTTTCGTCAAGCGAAGTCGGACGTAGCCATGTCGTTCTGTGAGCCAA
>JAZRNI010000019.1:0-1536 GCA_045648105.1 Eubacteriales bacterium
TCGTAGGAACGATGTGCGGCGGAGTCGTATACTATTTAGTATATCAGACCGTAGTGTTCTTAGGTCTCGACACGGACCTTCTGAAGATGCTTTCGGCAATCCTCGTTGCGGTATTTTTGGCTATTCCCTATTGCCGCGCCACGTATTTTTCCAAGAAGAAAAAGGCGAAGGGGGATAAGTAAGATGCTTGAAATAAAAAATATAACGAAAACCTTTAATGCAGGCACAGTAAACGAAAAAATTGCATTAAACGACCTCTCTCTTACGCTTAATGACGGTGATTTCGTTACGGTTATCGGCGGTAACGGTGCAGGAAAAAGCACGCTTCTTAATGCCATTTCCGGCACTTGGAGACCTGACGCCGGCTCTATCGTCATAGACGGCATTGATATTACGGCAATGCCCGAGCATAAGAGAGCCAAATTCCTCGGACGTGTGTTTCAGGATCCTATGATGGGTACTGCGGCAGGCATGCAGATAGACGAAAACCTTGCCCTCGCAAAGCGCAGAGGTAAAATGCGCGGCCTGGCTTGGGGTATCACCAAGGCTGAGCGTGAGGAATACAGAGAGATGCTTTCCGTACTGAACCTTGGACTTGAATCGAGAATTTCTACAAAGATAGGCTTGCTTTCAGGCGGTCAGAGACAGGCAATCACCCTGCTTATGGCATCTATGCACAATCCGAAGCTTTTGCTTCTGGACGAGCATACTGCGGCGCTCGACCCCAAAACCGCCCAGACGGTGCTTGATATTACGGATAAGATAGTGAAGGAAAACAAGCTCACTACCCTTATGATTACACATAATATGAAGGATGCTATCAAATACGGTAACAGACTTATCATGATGAATGAGGGTAAGATTGTCGTTGATATCGGTGAGGAAAAGAAAAATCTCACGATAGAGGACCTGCTTAAGCTATTCACAGAGGCAAGCGGAAGCGAGTTTGCAAGCGATAAAGGTATTTTAGCAAAATAAAACAAGGCGGGATTTTCGGCAAAAGTACTACCGAGTCCCGCTTTTTGTATTTTTTTATCTATATGTATTGACAAAGCGATATTTTTGTGCTATAATCCATTAGTGGTTCGGACGAGGTGTCCGACACCCCTTGCCGACGGAGTCGGCCTTAAAGACCATAAGGAGGTGTATTTCAGATGGAAAAGAAGATTTGTTCTTACGAAACTCTCTTCGCTGTCAGCGGTAATCTCGCAGAAGAAAACTGCAAGGCACTTGTTGAGAAGTTTGTAAACCTCATCAAAGAAAACTCAACTGACGTTGAGGTTAATGAGTGGGGTAAACGCAGATTCGCATATCCTATCAACTACGTTACAGAGGGATATTACGTTCTCGTTAACTATAAGAGCGAACCCGCTTTCCCGCTTGAGCTTGAGCGTGTATTCGGTATTACTGAAGGCATTCTTCGTTCTATCGTAATCCGTCAAATCGAAGACAAGAAAACAAAGAAAGAAGCGTAAGCAACAAAGGGGGAGGCAATATGGCAAACTTTAACCTTAACAAGGTAATTTTGGGCGGTAG
>JAZRNI010000020.1:0-4087 GCA_045648105.1 Eubacteriales bacterium
CATCCCATACTCTCGCAGCGCAAGCGAGCACGCGCAGAGCCTTGTCTGCCATTGTTTTATTGGCGGTCAAAATAGACTGTTTGTACTCTTCGGTCATCGGAACTTGCTTGCCGTCCTTGAAGTAATGAGTACACTTGCCGATGATAACGTCGGGAGCACCCTTGGTGTATTGGACACAGCTTCCGTCAACCGAATGAACGGTGGACATCATCTTTCTGCCCGAATCAAAGGGAGCTTCTCCCAAACGCGGATATTGCTTTTTCAAATCGTATTTTTTCATTCCGAGCTTATCTGCCCAAGCAACCAAAGCAGCCTCGGTAGGCTCACCCGTTACGTTTCCGTCCGTGTCTATTTCCGCATCACAGCAAAGTGCCATAGCCGAGGCAAGCTTATCTTCCTCTTCACCGAAATAGTCCACAACGGTCATTTTGTTCTGTGTCAGAGTTCCCGTCTTATCGGAGCAGATGATCTGCGCGCAGCCAAGCGTCTCAACCGCTGTCAAGCGGCGAATGATAGCGTTTCTCCTTGACATATTGGTAACGCCCATAGAAAGAACTACCGTAACGACAGCGGCAAGTCCCTCGGGAATGGCGGCAACCGCCAAGGAAACGGCAACCATAAAGGACGGAAGAATGGTATCATTAAAGCTGAAATTACCTGCGCGGATGAGCTGTACGGAAAAGACTACGAGACAGATACCGAGCACGAGCCAGGTAAGTATTTTAGAAAGCTGATTGAGCTTTCTCTGCAACGGAGTCTCACCGTCCTCAGCCTGCTGGAGCGCGCCCGCGATTTTGCCCATCTCGGTATTCATACCCGTAGCGGTCACCACGGCAGTACCGCGTCCGTAAACGACCGTTGAGCCCATATAGAGCATATTTTTACGGTCGCCGAGAGGAACGTCCTTTTCTCCGTCCTTCAGATAAATTATATCAATGAATTTGGTCACAGGAACCGACTCACCGGTGAGCGCGGCTTCCTCAACCTTCAGACTTGCGTTTTCAAGAATTCTCGCATCTGCGGGAACAGCATCGCCCGCCTCGAGAAGAATAATATCTCCGATGACCAAGTCCTCGCTGTGTATGATTTGCACCTTGCCGTCACGCAAGACCTTCGAGGTAGCGGCGGACATCTCTTGCAGAGCTTCAATTGCTTTTTCCGCTTTGCTTTCTTGATAAACACCGAGCACGGCATTAACAATTACGACTGCCAAAATGATTATAACGTCGGCAAAGCTCTCATTTTCAATCACAGCAAGCACACCGCTGATAAGAGCCGCAACGAGCAGAATAATTATCATAGGGTCAGCAAGCTGTTCAAGGAAACGGCGAACAATAGACTTACCCTTTGCGGCAGCAAGCTTGTTCTTTCCGTTTGCTTCAAGCCTTCTTGCAGCTTCGGCAGACGAAAGACCGTCTTTTGTACTCCGGAGTTCGTTTAGGACCTTCTCGTTGTCCTCACAGTAAAATTTCAATTTTTTCTCCTCCTACAGTAATATCAGACATACTAATAAATATTGTAAACACAGATAAAGCATATCATAAAAAGGGTGCATTGTCAATATCAAATAAAAAGGCTATCTCAGGTTTTGTAACTTGAGCTAGCCTCCATTAGTTTATTCAAATCTGATTAAAGCACAATATGCTTAGGCATTCCACATTCATACTCGAGCGATATCTCACCGAGTATAAGCGGAGCAAGATATTTGAGGCCGGCATCGGTGATGTTGTTTTCCTCTGCGTTTATATATTCTCTTGGAACACATCTTACCTCGTTTGCGATTTTCGAAATATCTTCACAGGAAATTTCAACACTATACTCATCGCCCGAGGCACGGTTAAGAGTTATCATAATGCCCGTTTTGCCGTCAAGGGCGTACGAAACTGCCCTTTCGCCTATTTTAAGGGATTCACTTATATCCGTGGCGGAAAGCACGTGGCCCGCGCATCTTTGGGTAAGGCTTAATTCTATTGAACGAACCTTGCAGCCTATTTTTTCCTTGACTAAGGACTCAAGCACCTTGCCTGCGCCGGAAAGGCGTTTATGCCCGAATGCATCAACGGAATTGTCGGTACTGAGTCCCTCGCCGACATACTTTCCGTCCGCAAGCTTAACACCCTCGGAAACTGCAACCAAAACGGCATTTTTACGCTTGAGGAGTTCTTTAACGTCGTTTACGAATTTCTCAGTATCAAATACGCACTCGGGTAGGTAAACGAGGTCTGCTGCCTCGCCGCCCGACAATTTGGGGAGTGCCGCAGATGCCGTAAGCCAGCCTGCGTCTCTACCCATAACCTCAACTACGGTAACCGCCTTCATTGTATAAACCGAGAGGTCGCGAATGAACTCCTTGAACACGGTTGCAATAAATTTCGAGGCTGAGCCAAAGCCGGGGGTGTGGTCCGTAGCCATAAGGTCGTTATCTATCGTCTTAGGGACACCTATAACGGAGATGTCGTATCCTATGCTTTTTGCATATTTGTCCAGCTTTAAAACCGTATCCATTGAGTCGTTGCCGCCAATGTAGAAAAAGTAACGTATATTGTATTTTTTGAGTATCTCAAAGATTTTTTCGTAGGATTCCCTATCGTCCTCGATGCTCTTCATTTTCTTTCTGCAGGAGCCCAGAGCCGCGGCGGGAGTATGAGAAAGCGTATCTATATCACCCTCGTTTGAAAAACGATCGGTAAGATTGATAAAATCCTCTCTTAAGAAGCCTTCAATACCGTTTTTCATACCGTAAAGCGTATTGATTTTTCCCTCTTTTACCGCAGTGTTTACTCCGCGTATTACACCGGCGAGTGTCGCGTTTATAGCGGCGGTAGGCCCGCCCGATTGACCAACTATTGCATTTTTAATCAAAATTTGTACTCCTTTCGCTTGGTTAAGCTCATTATAGCAAAATTATTCCCGAATTTCAAGCAATTATGCCACTGCCCGTATCAGTCATTTGAAATTTACGTAATTTTAGTTCCGTCCCAATGAGAAATTGCCGCTTTTATATAGCTATCCGTTTGAAATTTATAATCCAGAAAATACGCATGCTCGCACAAATCGAGTGCAAGAATAACCTTTGGTAATTTATACACAGTATCGCTTTGCGTAAACGCGAGTCCTTTCTTGTTTTCAAATACGATTATAAATCCGCCTTTCTGCTCCTTGGCGTACATATACGTCTCAAAGAGAAAGTTCTGCCACGAGCCAAATTCCGACTTTACTCTGCCGACGCTTTGATTTTTCAGCTTGCTCTCGGGCAGAAAGGACGAAAAATACACCTCGTGAAGATAGATTTCCTTTTTGATTAGTATTGCCTCGTCCTTGATTTGCCTTGAAATGCGGAGAGCATAAAGCTCGTCAAGAGCCTTGCCTTTCAGCTCGGGAACACTCTTTTCGAGAATTGAAAGCCTGAGCTTTAAATTTCTCCAATATTCTTTATGAAGGCTTATATTTTCTTCACTTAAAAATTCTGTCATACCGAACACCTCTTCTAAGAAAGATATTCGGAATTACGGCGCTTTATGTTATTTCAGAAGCTCTTTTTCGTCAAAGGTATATTCGGAATTACAGAAACGGCAGACAGCGGTAAGCGCACGGCTTTTTCCCTCGCTCTCCTGCTCGTCAAGCATTTTCATAATTTCCGCTTTGCCGAGTGATTTGATTTTTTGCTTCATTCTGTCAACGGAGCAGTCACACTTATAATCAACCGTCAGAGTATCGAAAATATCGAACGGAATATCGCGCATCGCTATATTTAAAATTTCCTCGTTTGTCATTCCCTTATCAAAATAGCGCGAAATATTACTCAAATCTGCGGCGTTGCGCTCAATTAAGTCAACCGTACTGTCGTCAGGGAACGGCAAAAGCTGAATTAAAACACCGCCTGCCGACTTGCAGCTATAGTCCTTATCGACAAGAACACCAAGCGATAAAACCGTAGGTATCTGCTCACTTAAGGCAAAATAGCTTGCTATATCCTCTGCAATTTCACCGCTCACAATTTCCGTCATACCCGTCTGCGGCTCGTTATTACCAATCTGCTTGGAAAAAGAGAGTGTTCCTCTGCCTACCGCCGCGCCTACGTCAAGCT
>JAZRNI010000021.1:0-11177 GCA_045648105.1 Eubacteriales bacterium
CGAGTTCCTTGCAAAGTACGCGGGCACAACGTATACGCTTGATCCCGAGTCGGCTACTGCTGTTGGCACTTACACCGTTAAGCTTACCTTCAGCAATAAGAACTATCAGGATGCGTCCCTTCAGGCAGTCCTTACCATTAAGGCCGCAACCGTAATAAATAACACCTTCGAATATCAGGATGGCACCACAGGCGATACAATCGTTAAGGTAACCGCGACAAACGGACTTACCGGCGACCACGTTCTTGAATTTATGGACGTTACCGCAGACTACAGTGAAACTGCAATTCCCGACGGACTGTTCGGTGATGGTACTGTAGGAAGTCTCCTTGGCGCTTACGATATCCACTTCAAGGTAAGCGGCTCAGAGCAGGGAGTAAGCGACGAGTTCACAGTTGAGCTTCTCATCCCCGTAAATCTTCGTTCAATCAAGGATAGACTCGCAGTCGTTTATATTCCCGAAAACGGCGAGCCCGAGGATATGAACGCAACTGTAAACGGTGACTATCTCGTATTTACTACGACTCACTTCTCAATCTACGCAATAATCGAAATCAGCGAGGATGACGGTGGATTCCCCTGGTTGCTCGTAGTAGCACTCCTGCTTATCCTTATAGCCCTCATCATCGTTCTTCTTGTAGTCCTTAGAAAGAACAAGAAGCCCGAAGAGCCCACACCTGAAACCGCACAGACCGAAACCGTTGACGGTGAGGCGGAAGAAGAGGAGCTCGCTATCGAAGAAGCAATCGAGCAAGAAGCTGCAATCGACGAAACAACTGTGGAAGAGCCCGAAATTGAAGAAACAACCGACCAAGACCCTGCAGTTGAAGAGACAGTTGAAGAAGAGCCCGTAGTTGAAGAAGCAGTTGCGGAAGAGCCCGCAGTTGAAGAGGCAATCGAAGAAACTCCCGTTGTCGAAGAAACAGTTGAAAAGACAGCTACCGAAGAAGAGCCCAAAGAGCCCGAAATCAAGTCTGAAATAATAGTTGCTGGCGACGTTGAGATACCCGTTCGTTACAGACATTCGTTTACGTCAAGACTTATTCAGGCAGAGCCTCCGATTCAGGACTACTACACCGCAGTTAAGAACGCGCTCCTTTCTTACAAGGGCGTTAAGTGCAGAACGAGCTGGAACTTCGAGTCCTTCAACAGAGGCAGAGAGCAATGCGCTAAGCTCAACGTTAAGGGTAAGAACTTCCTTGTATACCTCAACCTTGACCCGAATGAATACAACGTCAACAAGTACCACTTCCAGGATGTAAGCGGTAAGCCTAAGGTTGGCGACGTACCGATGCTTCTCAAGGTTAAGAGTGACAGAGGACTTAAGTATGCAGTAGAGCTCATATATGAAATGATGAGTAAGTTCGGCTTCGAGCGCATTGACGTTGACGAGGTTGACTACCATATGCCTTATGAAACAACCGAGGAGCTTGCTAAGCGTGACCTTGTAAAGGTTATACTCCCCGCAGGTGTTAAGCTTGACAAGAATTCCAACGTGGTTAAGCTCGACGTAGGCGAACTGCTCGATGCTGAAAAGAAGGCGGACGGAAAGATTATTGCAGTCGTTACCGAGGATACTGAAATAAAGATTTCCGAGGATGCTACTCCCGTAATAGAGGTTACTATAGTAGAGGATACAGAATCTGAAGCAGAAGAGACTGTAGTTGAAGAGACTGTAGTTGAAGAAGCTGCAGAGGAGCTTGTAACTCCTATTGACGTTCAGCACGCTGACGAAATTCTCTCCGACGAAGAGGCTGAGGAAAGCATCGTGATAGTTGACAGAGAAGACGGCGCATCAAAGAGCAACAAGATGGGCGAGGTCAACATCGATACGATTTCCGAAAACTTCCATTCAGGCGATACTGTAACGCTCAAGGCACTTAAGCAGAGAAAGCTTGTTCCGTCAAGCACAGGCAGAATTAAGGTTCTTGCCCGTGGCTCGATAGACAAGAAGCTCACTGTAATTGCTGATAAATTCTCCCTCCAGGCAGTTAAGATGATAACTCTTGCAGGCGGAATTGCTGAGCAGTACAGAAAGTAATAATAAAAAGTACCGAGGACTCTCAAAGGTCCTCGGTATTTCTTTACTAAATACGTCCCAAGCAGAAGGCTTGGGACGTAGCTATTCTTATATAGTTTTTATGAATTTTATCAAAATCCTTTTCCTTTCGCCGTATACGTCAGTCGAAAAGATAATATCCTCGGTTTCTGCCGTCGCGCTTTCTTCAGACAGTAAGCTTTGTATTTGCTCCTTCGTAGCACCGAAAAATTTTAAAACCCGCTTTGCCGTTGAATCAGAGCCTATAACTCTCTCACGGAAGATATTTGCCTCGATCGGCTTGAAATCCTCGTCACTTACCCACTCCAAGGCAGACTTTTTTTGAAGCATAAAAAGCTCAACTCTCATTCTCCTGCGCGGAAGATACGTAAGCACGAGAGTTTTATCCTTGTTAATCAATGCGCTGTCACGCGATGAAAACAGACCAAACTGCTTTATTCTTGCGTTTGTTATAATTACCGCATTGAAAAAGTATACGGCAACGAATAATATAGCGAGTATAGAAAAGATTATCAGCGGATATAAGCCGAGAAGAGCCTCAGATTCCGAATTATACTGTATTGCGCCTACCAACACAAGAATAAGGGGTAGTTCTATGAGATATACGTAAAGCTTTGTCCCAAATAATATAAGTTGCTTCAATTTATCCTCCACAATCAAACTGTACTGTAAGTATTTTAACATATAAGTATCGCTAAATCAACAATAAATTTTCAAATTTACAAAACTGTAATAACTCATTTTCTTGACACTGCGCCTTTTTAATGTTAGAATATAAGTGTATTGAGAAACGTAAATCACCTTCAAAAAAAGGTAGGCAGAAAATATGAATTATAGAAAAATATACCGTGTACTTCTTTTGCTTCTTATAATAGCTCTCGCCTTTTCCTTTTCTTCCTGCGAGACGGAAAATGCACCAATCACACTTTCCACACCAAAGGTCGTAGTGAGTGAGCGAGGTATGGCGTCGTGGGGCTTCGTTCCCCACGCAGTCGCCTACGTTTATAAAATCAACGGCGGTATGATGACTCCTACATCAGACCTCGAAATACAGCTCAATGACGGCGACAGTATTACTGTAAAGGCTATTGGCGATAAGGTCGCCTACCTTGATAGTGACTGGTCGGAAGCTGTATCGTACGTAACGAATGACGGAAATAACGACGTCAGCGGTGACGGTACGGGCAATAACGGTGACACTACAGATGGTAACGGCGGTATCGGAGACGGCAATACTGGCGGCGCTACGGAAGAAAAAACACAGCTTTCTATACCCACAGTCACAGTAAGCACATCGGGTCTCGCATCGTGGAGCCCGATACAGGGAGCCTCGCTTTACGTATATAAAATAAACGGCGTCGCTGAGCTTGAAACGAACGAGACCTCAGTTTCTCTTAAGGACGGCGAGTCAATATCCGTCAAGGCTGTCGGAGCGGGAAATTATCTTGATAGTGAATATTCAGAAAGCAAGACCTTTAACTGCGTTCATAGTGACGGTGACAAAAACGGTGTCTGCGATAACTGTGCCGTAAAAACAACCGTAATTATTGATATTTACGCAATTAACGATTTGCACGGTGTCCTTATGGATACTGATACTCAGCCGGGCGTCGATGAGCTTACGACTTATATCTTTAATAAGTATGAGGACTCCTCAGCATATAAAATTCTGCTCTCGAGCGGTGATATGTGGCAGGGAACCGTAGAGTCGAGCTCAAATAAGGGCCTTTTTATGACCGAGTGGATGAATCTTTTGGGCTTTAGCGCTATGACCGTCGGTAATCACGAATACGACTGGGGCGCAGAATACATAGAGGAAAACGCGGCTATTGCTGAGTTCCCGTTTCTCGCAATCAATATCAGATACAACGGAAAAAGAGGTTGACTACTGCCGTCCGTCCGTAATCGTTGAGCGCGGAGGAGCAAGAATAGGCATTATCGGCGCAATCGGAAGCCTGGAAAGCTCTATATCCGGCGAGTTCAACAAAGGGCTTGACTTTATATCAGGCTCAGCCTTGACCGCTCTCGTACAAAACGAAGCAAAGCGCCTTCGCGAGGACGAGGATTGCGATATCATCGTTTACTCTCTGCATAGCGACAGCGACGACTACGACTACGTTCTTTCCAACAAAAACAGCGGCTCAGGCTACGTTGACGTCGTATTTGAGGGCCATACACATAGTAGCTATACAAGCGTTGACTCGTACGGCGTTGTGCATATTCAAGCAGGCGCATATAATGAGGCTATGTCCTGTGTCAGCTTCTCGTTCGATATAATCAGCGGCGACTACTCTCTTTCAGGCTATAATATAATCTCAAGCTCCGTATACGGCAACAGCTCCATTCCGGACGACGGCTCAATTGACGAGCTTTACAGCAAATATTTCCCCCTGGAGTCACCCTATACCGAAGTTCTTGGCTACAACGACGTTGTACGCTCAAGCTCTGAGCTTCAAGCGCTCGTATGCCAATTGTATCTTGAATTTGGTACTGACGAGTGGAAGGATTACAATATCATTCTTGCAGGCGGCAAGATAAATACGAGAACCCCCGGTAAGCTATACGCCGGCAAAGTAACGTATGCCGATCTGTTCCAGCTTCTGCCATTCGATAACTCTATCATCCTCGGCAAAATGAAGGGTTCGTACGTAAAATCAAAATTCCTTAACAGTAATAGCTTGAGCTATACGGCAAAGGAAAGCTTAAATATCAACTCAAACGAATATTACTACATAATCACAGATTCGTACACGGCATATTACCCAAGCAACAATATAGAAATCATTGATACCGTAGAAAATCTCTACGCAAGAGATCTTCTGGCTGCCTACGTAAAAGATGGCAGACTTGGAGCAGGCGCTAAAAGCTCGACCGTCGGCGAAATACTCAGCGCAAACGTCAGCGGTATACATCGCTCGGGCGGTACGGTAATTGCCACTAACACGCAGTCCTTCTTGATTGATGACGGCACGGGCAAAATCCTCGTGTATAAAGGGCCTGAGTGGAGCTGTGACGTATCAGTCGGAGATAAGCTGACACTCGAGGGCAGCGTCGGTGCTTACGGCGGACTATTGCAGTTCGGAAAGGATACCCTGTATACCAAGACGGGCATAGAGACCGTTACAAGCCCTGTGCCAACTGAGTACTCGGCTGATGATTTTAACAGTCTCCAAACCCCCTTTAAGCCCACCCTCATAAGGTTTACAGGCACTCTTTCCGTAAGCGCCAATTCCTCAGGTACTACCTATTATAATATAATAATTGAAGGTATCTCACGGCAGGGAAGCATAAGCTATCCCAATGCGGATATGGCAGAGCTGCTCATCACTCTTAACTCAAAAGAGATAGACGTCGTAGGCTATATAACTAGCATAACAGGCAACAATAAATACGTAAACCTTATTGCTCTCTCAGTCGCAGAGCATAGCCAAGAAACGCCATCTCCGCCCGAGCCCGGTACGCTCTTGACTGTCGCTGAGGCATCAGCGCTCGGACTTTCATACGAAAACGACAGCTATACACCCGAAATGTATTACGTCGAGGGCACAGTCAAAGAAATCCACGACTATATTTACGGAACTATGACGGTACAAGATAAAAACGGCAATACCCTCTATATTTCGCGTGTCAACGGTGACAACGGGACAAGATATGACGCTATGGCAATTCACCCCGCCGTCGGTGATACCGTAAGGCTTTACGGTCATATCGGTAAATGCGATGCTCAGGCGCAAATGATAAACGCCACCCTCAAATCCATCGTTTTCGCTGAATAAGCAACATACAATAATACTAAGAAAAGCACCTGTTTTCAATGTAAAATAGGTGCTTTTTAACGAAAAGCTATTTTCAACTCCAAAAAAAGATGTCGAAATATTGACAGTTTAGTAAAAAAATGATATAATGCCTTAACGTCAACAAATAGAAAGGTCGAAGGTGTAAAGTCTTATGATGGTTAAAGATGAAAATGTTAGCTCCTTAGTTTTTGAAATACATAACCAATCTAAGGTTCAATTCTTGAAGATTTATAGTGACAAATTGGTTTTTACACCGAATAAAACCTTTGTACATCTTCTTATTGGTAAAAAAAGAAACAGCTTGATATTTGAATACCCTTATGAACGGGTTACGGATATATCGGTCGAGAATGATGAAGAAACACAAACGCTTACAGTGTCGGCGCGCCTTGAAAACGGCGAGATACAAAAGCACAGCATTATCTGTGATGAAATAAACTCAAAGCGCGTAAATGAAATTATAAAATACGTAAAATCCAAAATAAAATAAAAAAATCGAAGCTACATTAAGCTGTAGCTTCGATTTTTTTTAGATAAATCCTACTTTATAATCAGCTTAAGCACAAATCCGATAAGTAATATAATTACTGACAGGATAAGGCTAAGAGTCAGAAATACAAGCAGGTAACAGCCCACAAAGAACACTCCGCTAAGGAACGATTGGTAAAGCGAGGCGCTGACGAGCGATAATACGAAATTTACTATAAACAGTACTATCGCAAGTAAGGGTAGGGGCTTTATGCTGGAGCGAATATCAGCCGTGCTCAGGTTCATATGCAGAGCAATACAGAAGGATATCAGTATGAAAATCACGGTATTAATACCGAAATTTGAAAAAAATATCTTCTCTACAGTGGCTAAAACGCTCTTGAATATTACAGGTATAAGTTCGAGCCCTAGCTTTCCGCTGTATATATCCAAAATTTCGTTTATCAAGGTGTTCATAAATAAATAACCGCTTGGAACGAACTGGGTCATCAAAAGATATAAGAAAATACTGCCACCAAAGAGCGGCGCAACGCCGATAAAGTAATTTCCTATCTGATGATACCAGTTTTTCGGATTATACGAATGATTTACGTAGCCCAGCGTACCGCTTTCATCATCTACCTGAAAAAGCTTCATCTCGGTAATTCTATGCCCGAAGGCTATACACAGTATCGCGTGGCTAAGCTCGTGTATCGGTGTGCCTATAATTCCCGTCGCAAGGCAAACAGCTCTGCTGTTGCCCTGCATACGGTAAAACGATTTGTTACAAAGGTAAACCAAATAGCCTACGATGTAAACACATCCGACAAAAATCAATAGCTGAAGTAGGGTGTTCTGAAATGGTAATTTAAACATTTTCTATAAATCCTATTTGTGAAGATTTCCCGTCCAGTCTTTTGTGGTTGTCATACCGGATACCTTGTTTGGCAAGGTGGCCTTTGCATAAACCTCAACGTGTACGCTTGTTACCTCGTTGTAGCTGCTGACTCCGTCAAACTTACCTTCTCTGATTGCCTTTGAAATATCAAAGCCATTGGTATAAACCGTAGTTTCGTGAGTTGATGTGCCGCCGGACGTAGTCAATACAACCTTTATTCCGTAGCCGTCGGTGTTAAGGATCGCATCAAACGTCAGCATTCCGTCACCGTAGCTGAGACCCATAGAGCTTTGGTTTATAGTGCCAAGCAAATTGATTTTGTAGCTGTCGCCGCCCGTTGCCTCTGAATCTATGAGGTATACACCGTTATCGTCAAAGGTCTCGCCAATCGCGGAAACGTAGAATACGTATTCGCCGGGATTTGCCGCGGTATGCTCAAAGTGAGTCGAGTTCTCACCCAAAATCTCCTTGGTTTCGCCGTTTACGATATTATATCTATAGCCCGTCGCAAAGGGAGAGGGCTGCGTAATGTCTACCATGATCTTGCCCTGAGGACTAAAGACGTCCTTGCTGTAGGAAATCTTAAAGTCCGGCTGCTCCATAAGCTCAACCTCTTGCTCAAGCTCAAGCGGAGCGGAGCTTATCGTTTCAATACCGCCGTCACCTACTGCCGTAAACGTGAGCTTGTAGTCCTTTACGGTATCAAACGCAGATGCGGGATTGAACGTGTACACCTGTCCTGACTGATGAATTGCGGAATCGTAAATCTTTCCGTCAACAGCGACAGAGTAGGAGGTGGCGCTGGAAACGCTGTTCCATACGTAGCTTGAGCCAACGGTGCTTACCTCGGGTGTATCAAGCTTGTAAATAGTTGCGACAGAGGATGGCTCGGAGTTGATGTATGTCTCGCCGTCACCGTGCGCTACAACGCTGAAGTTGTAGAATTTTCCGCCTTCAAGATAGCTTATATCAACCGAACGGTCGTTTTGAGCAGCAGAGAACTCTACGTTGCTCTCGTTGTATATTTCGAAGGTAAGTGATCCGACCTGAGAAGTATTGATACCCTCAATATTCCAGCTTAAGTGAGTGTTTGTGAAGGTAAGATTTGAGGGTGCGGATAGCTTTATAAACTGCTTTGTAATACTTGACATAGAGGACATATAATATATGCCGTCCTGCTGGTAGTCGTTGCAAACCGCAACCATCTTAACGCCTGTACCGGTAGTCTTAACGTGGTCGTTCATATTGTTGATTACGTTATCTACGCTCAATATCTGCTGGTTGTCTATCCAAAGCTCTACGCTTCTTGTACCGGTTTCGGTCCTGTACGTAAGAACGCCGTTGCCGGAAAGCGAGGTATCGATACGGATATCGTAGGGAGCTTGCAGACGGTGAATTCTTATAATCGGGCTGTAGTTAGAAGCAAGCACGTCGCTACCGTTACCCTTCGCGCATACCTGGAGGTTGTAATTGCCTGCCTGAAGGTCAGCGCTCAAATCTCTGGAAAGAGAGGTTTCCGTAATCGCTGCAGCGCTTCCCGCGCCTGTGATAGCGTAGCCGTTATTTGCCTCGGGTACGGAATCGTAAATCACCTTGTAGCCTTCCATTCTTACGTTCTGTGGCGTTGCGAGAATGGTAATGGTGAAATCAAGAGTTTCAAGGGAGTTAAGAGTCGCCGTGATTTTGCCGCCAACGGTGCGTACACCGCCGATAAGCTTAACTGAATACATATCCTCCTGACCGTCTATAACGCCCTCGTCAATCAAGTCAGTTACGGTAAACTGGGGCTTGGTGGAGGTGTTGATAACAAGGTCGTTTTTCCTGAGCTGATAAGAGGTTGCCTTGCTGTTATGCTCGCAGGTTACGGTAAAGCCGTGAGAAAGGTCCGTAGGATTGCTCGTTATAAAGCCGGAGCCTGATTTTTTAAGGTTTTCAGGACGGATAACGACTACCTCCTGAGAGTTAAGAGACGAATAAGTGTTGTCTACCGCCTCATCTGCAAGAGCTCGCGCTGTAACCTTGTAAGTACCTACCATATCGTATTCGTGGCCAAAGTGAGCCTCCGAAGCGCCAAAGGTATAGGTGGTCGTGTGATTGGTGGGGTCGGTAACGGAAATTTCGTAGCCGATAGCTCCGTTAACCTCGTTCCAGTAAATGCTGCTTTCGCCGCCGTCGAGAGAAAGGTCTGTGTTCCACTGGAGCACGGGCGTTTCAAGAAGGAAAATCGAAATCGGAGCAGAGAAGCTTGAGAAGCAAGCCTTGTCACTTGAAATAGGCTTAACCGAAATCTCAAGATTTCTTCCGGAAACGAGATATCTGCCGTTGTCGTATTGAGGCTGTGTGAGGTTCTTTTCAACTATATTGTTGCCAATCTTAAGCTGGTAAGCGTCTGCTTTTTCAACCGCATCCCACTTAAGCACTCCGTTCTCAACACGCACGCCTGTTACGTTGTCAAGGAATATAAATTCCTTAGGCTCGGACTCAGCGCCGTCGAATACCTTTTTGGAAAGATTACCGATTGCTTTTACAGTAACAGAAAAATCAGATCCGCCTGCATCGTACGCTATCTTCTTTGAGGATACGTTTTCTTCATAAACGTCGCCGTCAATGTAAATAGTGTATCCGCTTGCGTGTGTTACGGACGGGAAGGTTATGTATTCTCCGTCGTAAGCAATGCTGTCAGCATTTACAGTACCAAGCACCGTAAGGTTTACAGCCTTGCTCCAGGGTGAGAAATAGCTTATGTCGCCGTCTACTACAGGGCGCACGCTTACGCTGTGAGAGCCCTCGCTGAAGCCTTGGTAGCTGGTAGCGTTTCCAACAGATATTTCTTCATTGTCAAGCTTTATAAGATAGCTGGTAGCGCCCTCTACGGGAAGCCACGTGACTGAGCCGTCCTCGGTGACCTCTAAGGTATCAACCACACCAAGGTATCTGAAGGTCATCGTGCTTGCATCCGACATAACCTTTCCGCTTGAGGATACCGCCTTAACGGAAATAGTAAAGTCAGAGCTTGAGGAATAACTGAAGCTTGCCGTAGATACGGGTATTTCAGTTCCTTCATTGATTTTTACTACGTATTTTGCTGCTCCGCTTACTGCGTCCCAGGTAACCGATGAGCCGGAATACCTAAGATTTTGCGGTGCATCAAGCGATAGTACCTCATCAATATCGCCGCCGCACGCGCTCATCGTAAGAAGCGCAAAAAGCATCAGGATGCTTAGCAAAACCGTAGCGAGAATTTTGCGTTTGTTTTGCATTTTTTTTGTCCTCCATATATTTTTTTCTTATTTGCATATATATTTTATTCGCTCGCCCCCCTCTCTGCGGAAGAGAGAGGGAAGAGCTATTATTTTATTCTATAAGCGCGAAGCTGTCAGCGTATCCGATATACTCGCCGTAGCTTTCGACTCCAAAAACAGACGTATTAAGGGTTATTGAATAAGCCTTTGACTCAGAGTTATCAGTGTCCGCGTATCCAATAATTCCGCCAACGTACTTGTTACCCGTAACCGTGCCCTCGCACGAGGAGTCGCTTACGTATACGGTAACCGAGCCGTTGCGCGAGCTGTCGTAGTAGTGAGAAGCTTCAAGCAGACCGAAAAGACCGCCGACATAGTTGCCGCTTGCCGTTACGTTTGCGCTATTTGAAAGCTTGCCAAACGACATAGTGTATGTGGGGCTCGACTTGTCACCGGTGCTGTTGGTCAGTCTTCCAAATATACCGCCGACCTGCGAGGCACCCGTTACGTCTCCCGTATTGCTAAGCTCCGATACGGAGTAGCTACCCGTCTTATACTGGCTGCCCGAAATGCCGCCAACGTACGATGCATAGGGAGCATATATGGTGCCGTTGTTTGTGCAGCTGACAATAACACTCGTTGATGAGCCGCAAATTCCGCCTACCTCATAGCCTGTCGCAAGGGCAGAGGAGTAATTAATGTCCGCATTGTTG
>JAZRNI010000022.1:0-3345 GCA_045648105.1 Eubacteriales bacterium
CTCGGAGAGGGTGGAAATTTGGCGTGTGGCGGCAATTTGACCCCACTCCTTATCCTGTTCCCTAAAATCGTGATAGTCTTTAAGAAAGGAGTCAATTTTATGGAAATTTATACATTTGACAGTCCATTTAACACTGTTATGAACGTGATATATGCAATTGGTGCAATCGCCTTGGCAGTTCTTTCGTTTTTCATTATTAAATTTTGGATTTCACAAGTTATCGCATATCGAAAGGATAAAACAAAGTTTCCTAAAACACTGATGGTATTCTTTGCTGTTTTAATATTGGTACCTTTGATTGGTTCTATCGGATTAGGAAATCTTTTTATTAAAAGTGTTATATACGATACGAATATGAAAAACGGAGATGCGGAGTACTTTATTGGTGATCCTGTGGTCGTTTCCTACGAAGAGCATTATTATCGTGACAGCTTTATGGGGTATAAGGTTGAACTTCGGATGGACGGTCAGACCATTTCCCCATCTAATTCGTTTTCACAAGAAATACTTACTCGCCTTCAAAGTGATGAAGAATTTGTCATACAGTACGGAGAGATAAAAAATGACGGACTCTATGTATGGCGTATAAAAACTGTTCAAGAATGATTTTTTAGTTTTACTTTAAGATATATACACCCTTTGTACAACCACACGATATTAACCACCACAAAATCCACCAACAAACACACAACATACAAGCGTAAAATCTGCGTATCTCGTGGATTTTACACTTGTTTTGCACAAAAATCACCCACATGCAGATAAACTCACACACCTAGGAACTCTCCTAAGGGTTTGTTATAGGTTCGTCTCCCATTATACCACACCAAAAAAATTTTTTCAATAGAAAAATAAATTCTCTTTTCACATAGCAAAAGCAGAGCTTCGACCGAAGCTCTGCTTTCTATTTTACATCAACTTTCTTCCCTGCCAACCAGCGCAAGATATTCCTCATAAGGACAAACGATTTTAAGCGTAGCAAGCAGGGCGTTTGAGGTCATGCCGCGTGGCAGACCGAGCTTTTCGCACAGCTCGTCCCTCTTTTTCGCGCTGTCTCCGCCGCCGCACAGTCCGTCAACGTAAAGGTCTGTCTTGGAGATCGGATTTTCCGCTCCCGCGTTGTGCGCATCCTCGTCCTCAAAGGGCGCGAGCAGTCCTCTTATCAGCTCGCCCTCCATTCCTTCAACGCCCAGCGTTCCCTCTGCCGAGGGCGCGCTCTTTCTTTTTTCCTTGCCCTCTATCTGCGGAATGTAGAGCTGTATGAGTTTCTCCTTCGGCACGGCGGAGCTTATGTGTGAGCGTATCAGCTTCCCCGCCCCGTCGCTGTCGGTGAGTATTATTATCGGCGACCTTTCGGCAAGCTTGCGAAAAAGCGCCAGCTTTTCGTTCTTTTTGAATATTCCAAATCCATCTGTGGTAATAACGTTTGCCTCGGCAACGCTCAGCACTCTCAGACGGTCGTATTTTCCCTCAACAACTATCGGATAGGGTATCTTAAGCTTTTCTTTTTCCATAAATCAAAAATTTCCAATCATCTGCCAAACGCAAAATATAAAAGCACCAAAGCGCCGAGAATAATACGGTAAACGCCAAAGCTCGAAAAGCTGTGCTTCTTAACGAAATCCATAAGAAATCTTATAGCCACGAGCGAAACGGCAAACGCCACGGCAAATCCTACCGCAAGCACCGCCCAAACGTCAAGCGTGGGCACTATTGAGCTTTCCATAAGATAAGATGCAAATCCGAGCGCCTTGATAAGCGAGCCCCCCGCCATTGCGGGAATTGCCATAAAGAACGATATCTCTGCAGCCGCCGTTCTTGAAAGCCCCATACACATAGAGCCGAGAATGGTCGAGCCCGAGCGCGAGGTTCCGGGAACAAGCGCAAGCATCTGAAAAACGCCTATAAGAAAAGCCTTTTTGTAGCTTATCTGCGAGACGTCGGTAACGGTCGGCTCTTTTTTCGTGTTTCTCTTTTCAATAAAAATGAAAAGCACACCGTAAACTATAAGAGCACCCGCAACGACGTAGGCATTGTATATCCAGCCCTCGATGTCCTTGCCCGAAAGCTTTTCTATTATCTTATCAAGCACGATACCGACAAGGGCGGCAGGTATACTTGCAACGGCGACCTTTGCCCACATCGACCACACGCCGTTTTTCTCCGCCTCGCTCTTATTCTTACCGAATGGCCAGAGGCGTCCGAAAAAAACGACTGCGACGGCAAGTATCGCGCCGAGCTGTATCACCACCGAAAACATCTCGACGAACTCCTCAACGAAACGACTCCCAAGTTTTTCGCCCGCGCGCAGACCAACAAATTCCTCCAGCAAAATAAGGTGTCCCGTAGAGCTTACGGGAAGCCACTCGGTGATACCCTCAACTATTCCGAAAAGTATCGCCTTAAGTATTTCAATAAACACAAATTACTCCTTAATTATCAAGTCTTGCGAGCTTATCTGTCGGCGCTTCGCATGATATCTCCCTCGCGCACCGCAAAGGGAACGCGAACGAAAAATCTCATAAAGGGATGAGGCGCAGATTCGATGGGAGCTCCCTCCTCGTCGTAAAGCTCGTTAACGACGATATATCTTCCAACCGCGCCGGGCGAGATTATCTCCGCGCCCTCGCCCTGCTTGACTTTATTTTTCTGCACGAAAAGGGCAAGTCTGCCGTTCTCGTTCTCAAGCACAAGATTTTCGGGCACTTCATCTTCACTATATTCAACCGCAGTGGCAAAATATGATTTTTCGCGTATATATCCCACGTTCGAGGTAAGATTTGCCTCGTTTATCGGCTCGTCAAGATAATATCCCGTGCAGTATTCACGGTGAGATACACTGTCAAGCTCAACGAGAAGCTCCTCGTTAAGCGCATAAGCCTCGCCGTCTCGCTCATAGGCGTCTATCGCCATGCGGTAAGCGTTAGTAACAACGGCGGTGTAGTAGGCGCTCTTCATTCTTCCCTCTATCTTAAAGGAATCTATCCCCGCCGCAATAAGCTCGGGCACGATGCCGATAGTACACATATCCTTTGAGGACATTATGAATGTTCCAAGGTCATTTCGCTCTATGGGAAGAGGTACGTCGGGGCGCTTTTCCTCAATGACCGTGTAGTTCCAGCGGCAAGGCTGGGCACACGCGCCGCGGTTCGCATCGCGTCCGATAAGATGGTGAGAGAGCATACAGCGGCCGCTGTACGAAACACACATAGAGCCGTGAACGAAGGCTTCGAGCTCGACGCCCTCTGGGAGAGCGGCTTTGATAGCCGTTATTTCGGGAAGAGTCAGCTCACGGGCAAGAACGAGTCTCTTTGCGCCAAGCGCTACGTATGTGAAGTCGGATCG
>JAZRNI010000023.1:0-2139 GCA_045648105.1 Eubacteriales bacterium
AACGACATGGCTACGATCCGACTTCGCCCTCCTCATAGCTGCCGCCGTGGGTTCCGTAATAATATCCCGTCACACCGCCCGAGACATGCATACCGCCGATATTTTCTCCGATCTCAAGCAGTATAACGCTTGCCCCCTCTCTTGCGGCGGAATCGGCGGCATAGCATCCTGCGCTCCCCGCACCTACGCAAAGCACGTTACAGCAATAATCGAATTCGGTCAGGTCGCGATCCTTTTTTACCAAGGCTCGGTTTTCAAGCATTGAAAGCATCATTTGCCGCACTCCCTTCCATAGAAATATCCCGCCTCAAAGGCTTCGATGGGGTTTTCGTAATTTCCGTCACTCATCCTGCCGTCACCTGCCGCTCCGTAAAACACGGGAGCCATATACAAGATCCTTGCATCAACGTCAAGCGAGCGCCATTTTTCATAAATTTCGAGCTTGATGCGATTCTCATCGGTGTTCTGTGCCGAAATATGAAGGGCATAGCGTCCCCTATAAAAGGCGGGCTCTATTTGTGCTCCGCCGTATGCCGAGAGCAGCTTATCCTTCACTTTTCCAATATCGTCACAGACGAATAACACCGTATAGTGCTTTTCGCCCGACCTGTTTGTCGTATCAATTACTTTTTTCGCAAGCAGGTGCCCAATTCCCTCGTTGGTTTGCACCGTTACGTCGTAAATATCATCCACGCGCCGCTCGGTATGGATAACACGGCATTTCAGAAGTATATTAAATTGCTTTTCGGATACGTACCTACAAAGAGCAAATTCAAATCCGTTTGTATTCTGCTCGCCTTCTCTGAAAAGAGAGAGGGAATTAAATATTTGCAATAGCTCTGCCCCCTCTTCGGTTTTTGGCGAGTAGTGCTTATAGCAAAAGCTGCGTAACGGCAGATAAAAGCCGATATCGCATATCTGATGCTCCTCGCAAATGACGGTGCTTGCGCAAGCCGCGGCATACCCCGCGGAGGTGTAACCGCTGCCGATTATCAGCGTGTCATAAATATTCATCGCGTATCTCCTGTAATATTCAAATTTACTATATTGACATTATAACAAAAAAAGCGTATAATTCATAGTAATACGCAAACACGAATATGTAAAAATCAATCCAAAGGATAAATATATGGAAACTCAGAGCATACGCCCGATACTATATAATATATCTTACTTCAAATACGTAGAGAGAGAGCACAAATTTCCAAACATCTCCCTGGATAAAAGCCAATACGCTTACCGTATTCTCCTGCTCGACCGGGGCGAGCTTGACGTCCTCGTGGGCGAAAAAAAAGAACGCCTCAGGGCGGGAGACGCTTTATATCTTTTGCCGGGAGATACCTACCGCCTTTTACCTTGCGGAGGGGATTTTTCGATTTATAATCTGTTCTTTGATTTCCTCGATGACCGTCCTGTAAAAGAAAAATTTCGCGGCGCTTGTATTTTTATGAAATATTACGACGCGCACCTATGCTTGCCCAGACTCGAATTTGAGGATGCGACCGTCTTGAATAAGAGCGGGATCATAAAAAGCGTATCGTATAAGACGTTGAGGACGCTTCTGTGCGCAGAACCTACGGACGCGCTCTACTCCTTCTACGGCAGGTCGGCATTGTTTTCCCTCATCACCGACATCTTGACCTCCGAGCAAAAGAGCAAAAGAAAAAATCGGGCGCCAGAGCATATCCTTGAATATATCAGAAACAATCCCGAGGGGGATCTGTCGGGCGACACGTTATCAAGGCTGTTTTCCTATCATAAAAATCATATCAACAAGCTTATCAAGCAAGAAACGGGAAGGTCCTTGAGCGAATACGCTCGTTACGTTAAGATCGAATACGCCAAGACGCTTCTTTCGGAGGAATTATACTCTGCCCAGGAGGTTGCGGCAATGCTGGGATATTACGATTACAGTCATTTCTATAAAGCGTTTCTCTCGGAGACCGGCACTCGTCCGACAGAGTATCTGGCGTTCAAAGGGTGACTCCCATTAAGAGCCTTGACAAAATATTAAAACAAATATATAATATCTATAAGTTGCCTTGAATATTCAAGCGCAACGGACACAATCAAAACGCAGTGGGGAAAATGAACGCATGGAACGGTCTTATTTCTTTAAGGAAAGTCGGAGGCCAAGCG
>JAZRNI010000024.1:0-9112 GCA_045648105.1 Eubacteriales bacterium
CCAGGAAGGTTGTCTTCCTAAGACCGCTTGGCCTCCGACTTGCCGAGCTCTGCGCCCATATTTGTAATAGTTGCTCGCTCGGGGACTGAAAGTGTGCCGACACCCTCACCCGTGTATTCAATAACTGCGCCGACTCCGCCCTTTACACCGAGCAGAGAGAGCACCTTGAGAATGACGTCCTTGGCGCTGACGTAGTCGCCAAGCGCACCGACAAGATTGATTTTAATGACCTTTGGCATAGTTATATAGTAGGTGCCGCCGCCCATTGCGACTGCTACGTCAAGTCCGCCCGCGCCCATACCGAGCATACCCATACCGCCCGCTGTGGGAGTATGGCTGTCGGAGCCTATAAGAGTTTTGCCGGGTATGGCAAATCTTTCGAGGTGGACCTGGTGGCAAATGCCGTTACCCGGTCTTGAAAAGCGGATTCCGTGCTTTTTCGTAACCGTTTGGATATATCTGTGGTCGTCGGCATTTTCAAAGCCCGTCTGAAGGGTGTTATGGTCGATATATGCAACGGAAAGCTCGGTATCGACCCTCTTTATGCCCATAGCCTCGAATTGCAGATAAGCCATCGTACCGGTCGCGTCCTGCGTCAGAGTCTGGTCGATTTTAAGTCCGATTTCGCTCCCCGCCTTCATCTCTCCGTGCCGAAGATGCTCTTTGATAATTTTTTGTACTAAGGTGTATCCCATTTCAAAACCTCACTCATAAATTTTACTTATGTTTTCAAAGGCGCGCTTTATATGACGGCTCGTAAGCTCGTCCGCTCTTTTTTCGTCCCTTGCTTTTATTGCTTCAAGAATTTCGCGATGCTCCTCAACCGAGCGTAAGAGCCGCTCGTTTACGCTAAGCGACTTTTTCCTGTAGAATTTGATTATGCGGTGAAGCTCGCAGAGCATTTTTTCAAGCATTCTGTTGCCTGATGCGCGATATATGATTTCGTGAAACGTACTATCGAGCTGGCGCAAATTTTCCGTATCGCCCTTTTTGGCGTAAAACTCCGCAAGCTCAAGCGTGTTGGTAAGAGTCGCAAGCTCACTCTCGCTCATTCTCTGCGAGGCTAGGGACGAGGAAAGTCCCTCAAGTCTCATTCGTATCTGATAAATGTCGTAAAGAAGCATTTTATCAATACCGACGACCTCAGCTCCCCTATTGGGCACGCATTTAACGAGTCCTTCCTCGGCAAGGCGGTGGATTGCCGCTCTCACGGGTGTTCGGCTGGCGTTATATTTTGAGCAGAGGTGGCTTTCCGTAAGCGCGTGTCCGCGGGTAAGCTCGCCCGAAAGTATCTCCTCGCTCAGCTTAAGATATACGCTTTCTTCAAGTGTTAAGCTGCCGTCATCTACCATCATAACGCATACCCCGTGTCAAATTCTTTGCGTGCTTTTGCGATTACGGAAAGGATTTCCTCCTCGCCCATCAGAGTATTTCTGCCATCGGCGTACATAGCGTCGATAAGCTCCTTTATACGCATTACAAGCGGGTCCTTTTTATCAAGCGCAGCTTCGCCCTTAAGACCGTAATGCGCGTTCATCCAATATGCGATGCCTGCAAGACCCGAGGTATTGGAGATTGCGACCTCGCAGGGTCTGTTCAGAATTTTCTCGGTATTGAATATGTTATAAATTTCGGTATCCTTCATCAGTCCGTCTGCGTGAACGCCTGCTCTTGTGAGGTTGAAGCTGTCGCCGACGAAGGGTGTCATCGGCGGGATATCGTAGCCGATTTCCTTTTTGAAGTATTCTGCGATTTCGGTAATTACCTCAGGATTCATACCGCCGAAGTCGCCACGCAGAG
Organism: Eubacteriales bacterium; assembly: GCA_045648105.1. GTDB lineage: Bacteria > Bacillota > Clostridia > Oscillospirales > CAG-272 > UBA1740. Next base: position 1,801 of record JAZRNI010000024.1, read on the forward strand.
AGGCGTACTCGATAACCATTGCCTCAAGCGGAACGTTGCCCGTTCTTTCACCTATGCCGAGAAGTGAGCAGTTGATAGCGGAGCAGCCGTAGAGCCAAGCGGATACGGCATTGGATACGCCCTGATAGAAATCGTTATGACCGTGCCATTCAAGCATTTCGGACGGAACGTCCGCATAGTGGCGCAGACCGTAAACGATACCCGGAACGCTTCTGGGCAAGGCTACACCGGGATAGGAAACACCGTAGCCCATCGTGTCGCACATACGGATTTTTACAGGCAGCTTTGCCTCGTGTGAAAGCTCGCTCAATGCGTTTACCAGCGGAACGACGAAGCCGTAGTAATCGGCGCGTGTTATATCTTCAAGGTGGCAACGCGGCATAATACCTGCGTCAAAGGCGTTTTTAACAACACCGAGGTAGTGGTCTAATGCCTCTTGGCGCGAAAGTCCGAGCTTTTTGAATATGTGATAGTCGGAGCAGGAAAGAAGGATTCCCGTTTCACGGATACCGAGGTCGCGCACGAGCGCGAAGTCCTCTTTTTTTGCTCTTATCCACGTCGTTATTTCGGGAAACTCGTATCCGAGCGCCATACATTTTTCAACGGCTTCCTTATCCTTTTTGGAGTATACGAAGAACTCACTTTGTCTTACAAGTCCGTTTTTACCGCCGAGCTTATGAAGCATTTTATAAATATCAACTATCTGCTTGACGGTATACGGCGCGCGCGACTGCTGGCCGTCTCTGAAGGTCGTATCGGTAATCCATATCTCGTCAGGCATCGAAAGCGGCACGTGACGGTGGTTGAACGCAATCTTGGGAATCTCGTCATAGGGGTAAATCTCCCTGTAAAGGTTGGGCTCGTCAACGTCTTGCAGCGAGTACTTGTACTGCGACTGCTCAATCAAATTACTGTGGGGGTTTTTCAAAATCATTTTTCATTCCTCCGTAGCTTCTTTATATTATTTTAGTTGTTTTTTCTCTGTTCGTTCAAATCACGGCAAGGATTGTATACAAGTATACAAGGCTTTTAATTATTATAGTAATTTAGCGCGGATTTGTCAATATATATTTAAGCTATACCTTATATATACATTGTTCTTTTTTTAGTACAATTTCATTTTGGCGCTAAAATTTTAAAAAAACACACTATAGCGGAGCAATGAATGTGAAAAGGAGTACGGGCAAAATTGCCCGTACTCCTTTTGGTATTGCCGAAGGCAACGTCACTTGACCTTGCGCTCAAGCATCATTCTCCGTAGTATTCCCTGTTTCTTATGGGGGCGTCGGCGACGCTTGGGTGTATGGGGGTATCGGTGAGTATGTAGCTGCGGTAGAGGGCGTTGATATCGTCCTTGATTGCGTCGGCTATTTGCTCCTTTGTCATACCGGAAAGCTCCATTTCGTGCGCGTAGCGCGGCTCACCGAGAATAAAGCGACGCTTCCCGAGTGAGATGTATGCGGGGATAATTGGGACGTCCTCGCCGTGCTTTTTGTAATAGATTGCACTGAGAATGGCAAAGCCGGGAAATGCCGAGCGCAGCTCGTCAAAATACCCCTCCGAGGAGTCCTCGGGGTAGATTATCACGCTTGCACCGGCATCAAGAGCCTCCATACTGTTTCTTACGGTAGTCAAAAGGCGCATATCCGTATAGGTGCCGATTACCTTTATTCCTTTATATATATAAATTGAGAAAACTGCCTCGTACAGAGCCTTTAAGGTCGCTACGAGCTTATTTTTATGCAGCTTTTGAATATAAAGCACGTTGCGAAGGTAGCGAAAGCGCTCCCTGTAGCTGCCAAGCATCGCGTGGTGACCCCAGGTAAGCGCAAACTTAGGATAGCTTACCGCGATTGCTATCGGGCCGTTCTTTGCGGCGTGACAGGATACGATTATAGCCTTGTCGGGCAGTGATTCTACGGCACTCTCGCATTTTACGCCAAATATCGGCTTGAAAAGAATCCTTGAGAAAAACTTAAATATCGGCTGGTTTCTTTTCGGAAGCCTAAATTCCTCAAAATCCTTGTTTGGTTTTTTATTTTTCATATTATTACTTACAAAGCTCATGCGCGAGCGCGTCCAGCTCGTTTTTGGAGCTGTCGTTTAGCGCGGACGTTATTTTTACTCCGATTTCCGTATAAGAAAGGTTCTTTTGGTTTTCAAGCGCCAGCTTCATCTGGCGCGTCGCCATAGGCGCCCAGCTGCCGTTTTCGATAAATGCGACCGTGCGGCTCTGGTAGTTGCGCTCGACAAGAGCGATAAGAAGCTCCTGCATTTTGGGGAAAGGCATACCGTTGTAGGTCGGAGACGCCAAGACGAGCTTTGAATATCTGAATGCGCTTGATACCGCCTCTGCCATATCGCATCTCGATAGGTCGTAAAGGGTGACGGGGATATCTGAAAGCGACTTAATTTTCTCACAAAGAAGCTCGCACGCCGCCTTGGTATTGCCGTAGATTGAGGTGTAGGCGATAACTATACCCTCGCTTTCGGGTCTGTATGCCGACCAAGCGTCGTAAAGCGAGACGTAATGGGAAAGGTCGCCTGTAAGCACGGGTCCGTGCAGGGCGCAAATGATTTTTACGTCAATACCTCCGAGCTTTTTAAGCACGTTTTGCACCTGTACTCCGTACTTTCCTACTATACCGATGTAATAGCGCCTTGCCTCATCATCCCAATTCTCGCCCGTCGTCTCGGAGCCGAATTTACCGAATGCGTCTGCTGAGAAAAGTATCTTATCCTTTTCGTCGTAGCTCATTATAACCTCGGGCCAATGAACCATAGGCGCGGTAACGAAGTGCAGGGTGTGCGCTCCGAGTGAAAGCGTGTCTCCCTCAGAAACAATCACGCGGCGCTCAAGGTAGTCGTCTCCGTAAAAATTCTTCATCATCGTAAACGCCTTTACGGACGAAACCATCTTACAGTCGGGATATTTTTTCATAAACTCGGTGGCAGATGCCGAGTGGTCGGGCTCTACGTGTTGGATAACGAGATAGTCGGGTATTCTTCCGTCAAGCTCCTTTTCGATATTTGAAAGCCACTCGTCGGCAAAGCCGTCCGCGACGCTGTCGATTACCGCTATGCACTCGTCCAAAATCAAATACGAGTTATAAAGCATTCCGCTTGGAACGATGTACTGCCCCTCAAACAAATCAATTTTTCTGTCCGTTACACCAACGTATTTTACGTCATTCGTTATCTTCATTTTCTCTTTTCCTTTCTTTACTCTATTGATACGGTTTTATAGCCTGCGTCAGCTACTGCTTTTTTAAGAGACTCGTCTGAGACCAAATTATCAAGCGTTACTACTGCCGTACCGAGAGTGTGGCTCACGTCGGCATCGGCTACTCCGGAAATTTCCGTAAGCGCCGTCCTGATTCTGTTTTCGCAATGTGGGCACATAATGCCCTCAATGCGCATTGTTTTTCTTGTTTTTTCCATTGTTTTTTCCTCTGCTTTTATATTTTTTTGCGTTAGCCTTAAGCCGTTAAGGCGGAGCGCATTGCCAACTACGAAAAGGCTTGAAAGGCTCATAGCCGCAGCGCCGAACATCGGCGACATCCCCCAGCCTAAAAGAGGGGTGAACACGCCCATAGCCAGCGGTATGCCAATCATGTTATAGAAAAACGCCCAGAAAAGATTTTGACGTACCGTACGCAGGGTTGCCTTGCCAAGCTTTATTGCGTTTTCTACGTCCGTAAGCGACGAAGAGCAAAGGACTACGTCTGCGCTCTCAATCGCAATATCCGTGCCCCTGCCTATTGCGATACCGACATCGGCGCGCGTCAGGGCGGGCGCATCGTTTATTCCGTCGCCTACCATAATAACAGCGCCCTTTTCCGAAAGCTCCCGTATAAGCTCCTCTTTTTTATCCGGAAGCACGCCCGCGTAGAATTTATCCACGCCGACTATTCTTGCCACGCTTTGTGCACAAAGCTCGTTATCACCGCTTATCATTACGGTTTTAAGTCCTAAATTCCGTATAGCAGAAACTGCGTGGCAGCTATCGTCCTTAACCGTATCAAAAAGCGCCAAAATTCCAAGCACACGCTTGCCTCTTGTAAAGAAAACCGGGGTTTTGCCCTCAGCGGCAAGGCGCTCGTAATTTGACACGGTATCGGGGCTAAGGGCAAATTTGTCCTTTATGAAGGCGTAGCTTGCCCCATAGGAATCATCACCGTCAATTTTGGCATAAACTCCAAAGCCTGCCATAGTTTCAAAGTCGGAAAGCGAAAGAGACTTAGCGCCCTTTTGTGAGGTATAGCCGTATATTGCCCGTCCGAGCGGATGCTCGCTCGCGTTTTCAAGCGTATACGCCGTATTTATAAGAGTATCAAAATCGGAGTCTATAAGCACCGTATCGGTAACGGACGGGGTACCCCGTGTGATGGTTCCCGTCTTGTCAAGGGCTACCGTTACGGCTCTTGCGCTTGCTTCAAGCGCGGCGGCGCTTTTAAAGAGTATGCCGTGTCGCGCGCCGACTCCGCTGCCTACCATAACCGCGACGGGTGTGGCAAGACCGAGGGCGCAGGGACAGCTGATTACGAGCACCGAAATACCCCTTGCCAGCGCGTGGCCTATTTCTCCGTTTATAAAAATCCAGACTGCGGCAGTAAGAAAAGCAAGTGCTAAAACTATGGGCACGAAGATACCCGAGACCTTATCGGCGATTTTTGCGATAGGCGCTTTTTTTGCCGATGCGTCCTCTACCATTTTTATTATTTTTGACATAGCGGTATCGTTTGCAAGAGCTGTGACCTCTATATGCATAAGTCCGCCAAGGCTCATCGTAGCGCCGTAGACCCTGTCGCCGACACCCTTGTCCTGCGGTATGCTCTCGCCCGTAAGCGCGGACTCGTCAACTGAGCCGTTGCCGAAAACCACCGTACCGTCAAGGGCGATTTTTTCACCTGCTCTTACGAGAAGTATATCGCCAAGGCGGATTTCACTTTGCAAAAGAGTTATTTCCTTGCCGTCTCTTATGACGCTCGCGCTTTTGGGAGTCAGGGCGATAAGTGATTTTATGGCGCTCGTGGTTTTGCCCTTGGCGCGCTCTTCAAGCATTTTGCCGAGGGTTATAAGCACTAAAATCATACTTGCCGACTCAAAATAGAGGCTATGCAAGACTGCGTGTGGCTCGTTTGACTCGCCAAGAGTCAGCGTAAGGTAAACGCTCCATAAAAACGAGACGAGCGAGCCGAGGGATACGAGAGTATCCATATTGGGAGAGCGGTTTATAAGTCCCTTTGCGCCGTTTACGAAAAATTTGAAATTTAAAAGCAGTATTGCAAGTGAGATGACGAGCTCGCATATTGCGATGCCGATGGGACTGCCTGCCAAAAACGCGGGTAAAGGAAGCGAAAGCATAAGGTGTCCCATCGTGATATACATAAGGGGAATGAGCAAAATAAGCGAAAGAATAAAGCGTAATTTTATTTTTTTGAGCTTTCGTTCGTCATCGCCGCTGATTTTATCAACAGGCTCGTCGGAGTATACGGACGCGCCGTAGCCTGCCCTCTCGACAGCGGAGATAATATCGCTCTCGGGAAGATTTGATTCAAGCTCCATTGTGCCCGTGAGCAGATTTACACTGCAAAATCGCACGCCGTCAAGAGAGGAGACTGCCTTTTCCACTCTCCGTGAGCAGGCGGCGCAGCTCATACCGCTGATTTTGTATTTTTTCATCCGCTGATAAACGCGATAAGGTCGCTGTTATACGGTATAGCCACGATATCGCACTCCTCGTATTTTTCCGTAAGAGAGACGTCCTTTGAAAGAGTAGTCAGACTTGACGAAAAGCTGTAGTTTGCACAGTCGGTGTAGAAATCGGAGAAGAATCCGTCGCTCGTATCGGTATAGGCTCCGCTTTCTGCGGCTATGCGGTAGATATAGCAAACACCGGCGTCGGTGCTAACCCTTTTGTAGTCGCCAACCTTCATTGCGAGCGCGGTATCCACGACGGACGCATAAGCGCTCCTGAACTCCTCGGTGTACTCGGCACCGTCGGCAAAATAATAGCCGCTTTGGTTTTTAGAGCTGTCGCCCTCGCTATATCTTTCCTGATAGAGGGAGAACATCTCCGGGCTTATTTGCATATCAAGGTCATTTTCTTTGCCGAAAATGGCAAGGTCAAGCTCCTCTATTGCCGCAAGGCGCTGAGCCTTTTCATCATCGGAGAGCTTTTCGGTAAGGTCGCGTCCGTCGTCGCCAATGACTCTGTTGCCGTTTTCGTCAAGGACGAATTTGGTTTCCGTTCTTATAAACATGAGCCGAACGTGGGCGTATTCCTTTTCAAGATACTCGTTACAAAGCTCGGAAAAGCCTTCAAGCTTTGAGCCGTCTGTTCCGTAAATAAGCTCCTTTGCCTTATAGGATTTATAAAGCACGGTGCTTGCCGCCTCAAAGTCCGAGTAGTCAAAGCCGTGCGGCTCAGAAAGCGCGTTAAAGCGGTCCTCGTCGGAGCTTGCCTTATAGAGCAGCACCTCACGGCAGGCATCCTTGATTTTGCCCCTTTCCTCACTTGAAAGACGGGAGTAGCTGTCGTAGAGGTAAACCGATACTATAAGCTCCTTTATATACTCTCGAGCCGAGTCTCGCAGGGAGTCACCGTAGCTTACGCCCTCGCTTTCCTCCTGCGACCAGAACCATTCGGTATCGGCGGCTGTGGGTACGGTATTTCTTAATACCTTGAGATAATTATACTTGTAATACGATAGGAGATAATTTACAACGCCCGCATCAAATCCCACGCCTCCGTATTTTACAACGTCGTTTGCGCCCCAGAGCGCGCTAACAGCGCCAAGCACCGCGAAAAGGAGCAGCACTGCCCCAAGAAAAATCGCAATGAATTTTATAAGGGCGCCTTTGCCGTTTTTTGCGCTTTGCTTATTTTCAGCATAGCGGTAATTTGCATTTTTCTTTGCCTTTGCCATTTTTATTCCTTTACCGAGGACGCATTTACGTAGTCCTCTAATATTTTGATAGCCTTTTTAAGAGGCTTTTCGTTTTTCTGAAGTCTTACTGAAATATCCGTTTTCTTTGCGCTTTTAAAGATGATTTGAGGGTTCTTGGCGATTACCTCTGACCAAAGGGAGAGCTCGGGCACCTCGTCACCCAAAAACCTTAGATTTACACCGTCAGATGCCACCCGTGCGACTTTAACGCGCTTCAGGAGCGCACGGCAGAGCGCCACGTCAAGCAGGTTTTCCGTCTCGCGCGGAATATCGCCGTACCTATCGCAAAGCTCATCCTCTATTTCAACGCAGTCATCGCGGCTCTCGATAAGGGAGATTTTTTTATACATTTCCATTCT
>JAZRNI010000025.1:0-1965 GCA_045648105.1 Eubacteriales bacterium
CCAGGAAGGTTGTCTTCCTAAGACCGCTTGGCCTCCGACTTTGCAGAGGAGCCCACAGCCCTTGCAGTTGTAGAGCAGAATCCTTCCCTTACTTACTTAAAGCTTGTTAACAACAGCACAGGCTTTACCGCATCCGATGCAGATACAGGTATCGCAGTCGGATTTAAGACCGGCAGCGCGCTTGTTGATCAGGTTGATGCCATCATTGCAACTATTTCAAGTGCAGACCGTTCAGCTCTTATGGCAGCTTGCGTTACTATGAGCGAAAACCCCGACGAGGCTCTTGAGGGCTTCAGCTTCGGCTCTGACAAGACAGATACCTCTAACGGAACTCTTAAAAACGCTATGGAATGTGCATACGCTCCGTTCAACTGGTCTCAGACGACGGACGCTAACGGCGCTGTTAAGATTAACGGCAGCACTCTTTATGCTAACGGCTACGACGTACAGATAGCTAAGTACATCGCGGCAGAGCTCGGTATGAAGCTTGAAGTAATTTCCGCAGAATGGGATAGCCTTATTCCCGGTCTTCAGGCAGGCACTTACGACGGAATTATCGCAGGTATGTCCCCCACAGCTGAGCGCGAGGCTGAAATCGATTTCACCGAGTGCTACTACAACTCTAATCTTGTAATTATTTACAAGAAATAATCACTTACAAGCTAAAGGTATATTATGCAATTCTTTATTGACGTTTGGCAGATTATAGTTAAATACTGGCCTCTGCTTTTAGAGGGTCTCGGTTACACTATGTTAATAGCCCTGACGGGTACTGTAATAGGTCTCGTTATAGGTCTTTTAACCGGTATCGTAAGAACGGTTCCGAGCTCAAAAAACAGCTTCGCTCGCTTTCTCCAGAAGGTGCTTAACGGACTGATTTCGGTTTACGTTGAGATTTTCAGAGGTACGCCGATGATGGTTCAGGCGGTGGTTATATACTGGGGTTACGCATTTATGGCGGGAGGCAACACCCTCCCCCTCGTGCCTGCAGGTATTTTCATCGTATCGATAAACACCGGCGCTTATATGGCTGAAATCGTAAGAGGCGGTATTATATCTATAGACAAGGGACAGTTTGAAGGCGCCAGCGCTATCGGTATGACGCACACACAGACTATGTTCCACGTAATAATTCCGCAGGTTATGCGAAACATACTTCCGTCCATAAGCAATGAGTTTGTTATTAACATCAAGGATACCTCAGTGCTTAACGTAATAGGAGTTATGGAGCTGTTCTTTATGGCAACGAAAATCCAGCTTATGAACTTCAAGATGTTCCAGACCTACCTTATCGTTTGCGTAATATACTTTGTAATGACCTTTACCGTAACCAGACTTTTAAGGCTTGCTGAAAAGAAGCTCTCGGGAAGCGACTCGTACACTATATGCGGCTCGCAGTCGGATCCCGATGCAGAAATTCGTATAAAGGGGGATAAATAAAATGTCAGAGCTAAGTACCCCTATAATCGAGCTTTCTCACCTTGAAAAAAAATTCGGCGAGAACGTAGTTTTAAAGGATATTAACCTGACCGTCAATGCAGGCGAGGTAATAAGTATTATCGGCTCATCGGGCTCGGGTAAAAGCACAATGCTCCGCTGCATTAACCTGCTTGAAACACCGACAGGCGGAGAGATTTTCTATCGCGGGAAAAATATACAGAGCCGCGACGTCAAGCTTACCGAATACAGAACGAGTGTGGGAATGGTTTTCCAGCAGTTCAATCTTTTCGGCAACATGACGGCTCTTGAAAACTGCGTAAGACCGCAGATTATAGTTCTTAAAAGAAGCCGTGAGGAAGCTACGAAAATTGCCATCGACTTTCTATCAAAGGTTGGTATGTCTGCATATATCAACGCGCGCCCATCGCAGCTCTCGGGCGGACAAAAGCAGAGAGTTGCGATAGCGAGAGCGCTTTCCATGAATCCCGACGTAATTCTTTTTGACGAGCCGACGAGCGCGCTTGA
>JAZRNI010000026.1:0-5698 GCA_045648105.1 Eubacteriales bacterium
CCCTGAGGGTGCACCAAGATAAAACAGACCGCAAAAGTGGCCTGCTTTTGTTTTTTTAAGGGACTCGAAGGGGAAACGGAAGTGAATGACAGTCCGGTGGACTGTCAGAGGCGTGGAAGACCGAGCGCGCAGTTCGCGCGAGACAGAGTCCCTGAGGGTGCACCAAAAAATCCAAGTCTTCGGACTTGGATTTTTTTATCCAAGCCGCAGGCTTGGTATATCATCACCGCGCTAAGCACGGTGCATATCATCAACAACGTCATTGCCGTTGTTGTATCTCATCACGCGTCAGCGTGTATTTTCTGCGGCTTGATGATATGCAACACTCCGTGTTGGTGATATACAATTCCTTGCGGAATTGATGATATGCAATTTCTTCGAAATTGATGATATACACGGCTTTGCCGTGATTTTTATGTAAAAGCGCGGTATATCTTAAGCTGTTAACGTGAATTTTATGAAATGCGTTATAATTGTAATAAAGTTGGCGGACGATATCAGATGAATAATGCAAAAAATAATTTTTGTTTTCATATATGATTTTTGTTTGATTGGATTATACTAGGGAAAATATTAGTTTTTTCGGCAAAAAGCAAGATAATTGTTTCATTTATATTGACAAATAGTACTCCGAGTGATATAATTAGTTATACGGTATTTTTTCTATCGTTAAAACCATTTTTAAAGTACTTAAAGGAGAAAAACCATGAAAAAGTCAAACAAAAAGGGCTTTACTATTGTTGAGCTTGTAATAGTAATTGCTGTTATCGCAATTCTTGCAGCTGTTATGATTCCTACGTTCAGCGGAATTATCGCAAAGGCAAACCAAAGTGCAGTTCTTCAAAAGGCATCTGCTGAGTACAAGGAAGCTTATGCGCTTGCACTTTCTGACGGCAAGATTGACACAAATGACGCTAACATTAAGGTTACCGGCGGTGTGTACGAGTTCACTTTCACCGGAGATATAGCTGCTCCTGCTTGCAGTGTAGTAGATGCTGTTGATGACGGCTGGACTGTTTCTATTTCCGACGGTGTTATTGTTGTTGATTCTGCAAACTAATTATAGCTAAGAATTCTAAGGTTTAAATTAGGTAAAGCGCAAGCACTCGGCACTCCTTGCGGGTGCAGAGTGCTTGTCGCTTTTTTGAAAAGGAAAAAGGTATGGGAAAAACAGTAAGGGTTAAAGAAGTGCGAAAAATGAATAAAAGCGCTTGCGGCAAGAGCGGATTCACTCTTGTCGAGCTTTCTGTCGTTTTAGCGCTGGTTGCAATCCTTACGACGATGATAGTCTCCTTTTACGTGCTTATGAACGGATTTGCGAGTAAAAGCAAGGCAGAGTACGATTTTTTAGAGAACCACGCGGCGCTAAAGAGTGCGGTGACGTTTTGGGTTGCCGAAAATGACGTGACGGGCGCAGAGTTCTTCGTTGACGCTGACGGCACACTCACCGTTACTAAGAACAGAGATAAAGTGGGCTTTGAATTTCAGGACGGTGTTTTAAGCTTTGACGGCAAAGAGAGAGCGGGACTTGGCGCCATTGACAGCGTGGAATTTGAGCAGAACGGCAGTCTTATAAAATGCATTACAAAGAATGACAGCGGGCTGATGAGCAGCTTCGTTTTCCTTCTCCGCAGTGCAAGCATTGTAGAGGAGGCCGAAAATGGATAGAGTCAAAAGCAAGAGAGCCTTTTCCTTAGCCGAGGCAGTAATCGCACTTTCCGTTATTGTGATTGTCAGTATTTCAGCACTTTCGATAGCGCTTTCGTCCATTACGGCAAGAGTCGGAGTGATAGCAAAGAGCGACGCGCAGGGCTTTGCTGACGATTTGTGGGAGTGCTTTAAGGTATCGGACGGTCAAGCCGAATTTGAAGAAAACGTATTTTTTGCACGCGGAGTGCTTATTTCGAGCGAGGAGACTGACGCTGACGGTTATGCAGTATATAACTACAATCCTCAGCATGGGTCTTTTAATTCGCTTATAAAAATTAAATATTCGCAGAATCAAAACGAAAGGTCTTTGTTCTCTATAGAGGTAAGAGACAAGGACGGTGACGAAATCGTTTCGTTCTTCTTTGAAAAGGGGGATGGAATATGATTTTCAGTAAATTGATTAAAAGCAAGCGCGGAATTGCCATAGAGAACGCGATAGTGTTTATGATAGTTATTTTTACACTGTGCGCGCTTTTGACAAGCCTTTCGCTGCTTGGCCATTATCAAACGAGAATTGAAAAAACGAGTCTTTTGCGTGACGTGGAAATCGAGCAGATAGGCGAGGATTACCTTGCGAGCGTCAGGTCAGGGACGAATCTTTCAGAGGAATATGAAAATTACGTATACGAGGTTTCGGGCGACACCCTTACCGTGTATGCAGATGAAGATAAAACAACGACGGTGCTTTACGTAGAAGCATCGCTCGAAAACGGAGAAGTGAACGTCAGAGTATGGCGTTACTCGCTTCCCGAAGATACGGAATAATCTCTTACGTTAAAAACGGAGAACAAAATATGAAAACAACTGACAAATCAGATAAAAGAAAGAAAAATGTGAAGAAGCTCGATTTCAAAAAATTCAGGCTTTTCGGCAAATCGGGCTATTCGACGGTAATTTCGATTGACACCGAGCGTTCCGTCTTTCATTTTTACTCGCTAGTGGGTAACGATAAATCTACGATTGAGCATCATATAAAAAGCTATTCCGGTGGAGTGCTTGACGAGGAATTCTTTAAAAAATTTAAGGATGCAGTCAAGGAATTCACAGAGAACACACCATCAGACGGTGTGCGTAAGATTGCTGTCGTATTGCCCGACAACGCAGTTCTTACAGACGCGGTCAAGGTTCCTACGATGAGGGGAGGCGCACAGACCAAAAAGGCGCTTGATATTACTCTTGGCGGTTTGTACCGCAATTACACCGATTTGCGAATTTTGTCGGATATTGCCCAGCAAAATAAGCTGTACTCAACCTTTACCGTAGCGGCCGTGCAGAAGCGGATTGTTTCCTCAATTTACGCTGCTTGCTCGGAAAATAAGCTCCTTGTTGATACGCTTACCTACGCATCGTGCGCTTCCGTTGGCGCTCTTGTGCAGATGAATCCCAAGCTTAAAAATTCATCTTACCTGTTTCTTGATATAAAGGACGTGTATTCGCGCTTTGTTTTCGTCGCAAACGGAAGAACCGTAGGATGCTATACGCTCCCGTTCGGATTTGAATTTTTAGGCAAGGATACCGTTATCCAAGAGGATATGCTCTTTGACCACTCCTTCGCGGAGCTTGCGGTCTTGAACGCGCGTGAAAAAGCTAAATCTAAAAAGCTTACGGTTATGGCGATGGATAATGAATATGCAGACGCCGATATAGACACAGACGACGAGACAGACGAGCCTTTTGAGGACGGTGACAGAGCTGATGCGGACTTGGATGTTGATGACGGTACCGCAGACGGAAGCAGTGATGCTCTTGTAGCGCAGGACGTTGTGCGAGTGCAGACAAATCAAAAAATATTTACGAGAAAGGCACCGCGTAAGCTTCCTAAGTTTATGCAAAGAGAGGTGCCCGAGACAAAAGAGGGAATTGCTTATGAGAATTTCCGTGTTTTTGTAAAATGGGTGCTTAGCTTGATACAGAGTAATGATAAGCTTACCGAGATCGCAAGACCCGAGCGGGTGCTTGTTAATATGCCGAGTGAGCTTGCACACGTAATTGAGTATGCAAATATTGAGTCCGAGGAAAACGGAATCAGCTTTAGTATGATTAACGGTTCCAAAGACCCGAACGTTAGCGCGAACCTTGAGCTGTTTGGCGCTCTGTATCCAAGGCTTATAAATTCTATGGGCAAGTTCTGAGGACGCAATATGGAAAAGTTTTATCTTATCTGTGCTTACGTTCTCTCGGGCATTATCGGCTTGTGCGTCGGCAGCTTTCTTAACGTTGTAATTTACCGTCTGCCTAAAAATATGAGCCTTTCTAAGCCAAATTCACATTGTCCTGCCTGTAAATACGAGCTGAGATGGTATGACAATATTCCGGTGATTTCCTACGTTATCCTCGGGGGCAAATGCCGTAAATGCAAAAAGCATATACCGTTTCGCTACACCGCGGTTGAGATAGCAAATGCGGTTTTGTGGTTTCTTTGCGCTATTATGTTCTGGGAAAAAAACATACCGCTCGCTCTTATCTATATGACGGTATCATCGGTGTTTATCTGTATATTTTTTATTGACCTTGAGCACAAAATTATATTTGACAGGTTTCAACTAATCATTCTCGGCCTTGGCGCGCTCAGTATATTTTTTGACAAGGATTACGGCTGGGTTTCGCATATTATCGGTGGAATTTCGGGATTTTTGCTATTTTATCTTATCGCTTATTTGTTTGAGCGAATAGCGAAAAAAGAAGCACTCGGCGGTGGAGACATAAAGCTTGCGGGCGTTGTGGGACTCTTGCTTGGATGGGAACGGCTTTTGTTCGGTCTTTTAGCGGCTACAGTTCCGGCGGCAATTATTATGCTCATATTGTCAAGGAGCAAGGAAGGCGAGAGCCGAGAGTTCCCCTTTGCGCCGTTTTTGACGGCGGGATTTGGTATATCAATGCTTTTTGGAACGCAGGTTATTGATTTTTATTTATCACTGCTGGGATTATAAAGGAAGGAGAGGTGAGGTATAGATGCCGACATATAAATACGTGGCGGTAAATTTACAGAAGAAAAAATACAAGGGTATATACATTGCGGACGACGAAAACGACCTTGCCGTTCAGCTTACTAAGCAGAATTTATATCTTGTTTCCGCCTCCGTATATAAAGGCGGTACACCGTCTGCATTCTTTACTCTCGGTACAGGCAAGGTTAGTCTTGCGGAGCTTACGACGTTTTGCCGACAGTTTTCTATTATGATTTCAACGGGCATACCGCTTCTCGGCTGTATTGACAGCTTGAAGCAGCAGCCTTATTCGGGATATTTCAAATCTATTTTACAGGTAATAAGCGAGGACGTAAAGGGCGGAGCAATGCTCTCCGAATCGCTTGATAAGCACCGAAAGGTCTTTCCGGACTTCTTTCGAAGCATGGTACACGTGGGAGAGGCGAGCGGAAAGCTTGACCGCGCGTTCATTGCGCTTGCGGATTATTACGAATCGGATGCGGCAATTAAAAGAAAGGTCAAGAGTGCTTTGGCGTATCCGATGATTCTTGCCTTGATGACGATCGGTATTGTGATTTTGATGCTTGCATTCGTAGTGCCGACCTTCAGGACGTCGCTTAGCGAGCTTGACGTAGAGCCTGAGGGAATTACGAAGGTGGTGTACGGCATTTCAGACTTCTTAATCATCTGGTGGCAGCCTATTGTGCTAGGCGTCATTTTAGTCGGTGGCGGCTTGTTCCTCTTTTCGAGAACCAAGACCGGCAAAAGTGCGATTGACGTTTTTAAAGTTAAGTGCCCGCTTATAGGGCGCGTGCAGATAAATCTTATCACCGCACGCTTTGCCCGCGCATTTGCTTTGCTTTTAGAGAGCGGTATGGATTTAGCGACGGCGCTTGATACGATATCGATAATACTCGGTAATACTTACGTCGAGAAGCGCTTTAACGAGGCGGCAGATGACGTACGTCAGGGCGTTTCGCTTACAAACGCCTTCCAGAAGCAGGGGCTTTTCCCGCAGATGCTTATACAGATGATATCGGTAGGTGAAAAGCCCGCGTCTC
>JAZRNI010000027.1:0-5423 GCA_045648105.1 Eubacteriales bacterium
GAGCTTGAAAATATAAGCCTTTATTATCTTGACCGCGTCGGATATGACGAGGTACGCGACTCCATAAATACGAAATACGGACAAAGCAGGGATTTTATTGCCGTAGCGCAAAGGATAATATCGGAAAAGCTTGCGGAAAACCATATTTCATTTATGCTAGAGGGAAGAATCAAATCGGTTTACAGCCTTTACAGGAAAATGTATACCTACGATAAATCCTTTGACGAAATATACGATTTTTACGCAGTCAGAGTTATAGTAGAGACGGAGCTTGAATGTTATACAGCTCTCGGTCTCGTCCACGAGCTCTTCAAATCCGTTCCGGGCAGATTCAAGGACTATATTTCAACGCCTAAACCTAACCTTTACCGCTCGCTTCACACGACGGTTATCGGCAAAAGCGGAATTCCCTTTGAAATACAAATCAGAACGCGCCAGATGCACGAGGAAGCCGAATACGGTATCGCCGCACACTGGAAATACAAAAGCGGCGAGCAGTCTGATACAAATATGGACGATAAGCTCCGCTGGATTGCGAAGCTGCTTGAATCTGACGAAAACACAAGAGATCCCGACGAATTTATGCGTTCCTTCAAAACGGATATCTTCCATGACGAGACCTTTGTCTTTACTCCAAAGGGCGACGTAATATCCTTGCCTCAGGGTGCGACAGTTATCGACTTTGCCTATGCTATACATTCAGCAGTAGGAAATAAAATGACAGGCGCCAAGGTAAACGGTGTTATCGTATCTATTGACAAAATTCCCAAAAACGGCGATATTATCGAAATTCTGACCTCTCAGTCCTCAAAGGGTCCCAGCCGCGATTGGCTTAAAATAGTAAAGACGGGCGAGGCAAGGAGCAAAATTCGCCAATGGTTTAAGAAAGAAAAGAGAAGCGAGAATATCCTCGTAGGTAAGGCTGAGGTTGACAGGGAATTTAAGCGTCTTTGCAAGAGCTGTACCGAGGAAGAGCAAAACGAAATTATCACCACCGTCGCGAAACGTGTCGGCATAAACAACGCCGATGACTTTTACAACACTCTTGGCTTTGGCGGCATCGTGCTGCAAAGATTTATACCTAAAATCAAAGAAGAGCTTGACAAAATCAAAGCTCCCGAGGAAACAAAGCCTGCGACTGTTGAAGAGGAAATTTCCTCAATTAAGCTAAGTGCCGGCAGGAAAAAGCATAGCACCGGCGGTGTTATTATTGACGGAGAATCGGGATGTAAGGTTAAATTTGCTAAATGCTGTAACCCGCTTCCCGGAGACAAAATCGTTGGATTTGTAACGCGCGGATTCGGCGTATCCGTTCATAAAACAGACTGTCCCCACGTTATAAGCTCAAGAAAAATCGAAGATAATCTTTCACGATGGGTAGTTGCAGAGTGGGAAACCGAGGATATAGACTCGCAGTCCTCAAACCTTTACGAGGCATCGCTCTCTATCGTCGTAGAGGATGAAATCGGCGTAATAGCAGAAATTTCCGTAGCGCTTGCAGATATGAAGGTTTCCATCTCACAGATAAACACCATGCAAAGCAAAAAGGGCGAGAAAATCATAAATCTTAACGTAGGATGCAAAAATACATCCCACTACGAAGCAATTGTTTCAAAGCTAAGAGCTTTAAAACCGGTCATCTCAATCAGCAGAGGATTTTCAAAATAAAATTACAAAAAGGGTATAAAAATGAAGGCAGTATTACAAAGAGTCCTTAACGCAACGGTAGTCTCCGACGGTGTTCAGACCGGAAAAATAGATAGCGGGCTTTATATTCTGCTCGGGGTGGAATCGGGCGATACACAAAATGACGCTCTGGCATTAGCCGATAAAATTGCAAAGCTGCGGATTTTTTCTGATGGAAACGGCAAGATGAATTTATCTGTAAATGACGTATGCGGAGAGGTCCTCGTCGTATCAAACTTTACCCTTAACGCAAGCTATGCTCACGGCAACCGACCGGATTATTTTAAAAGCGCGGAGCCAAAATTTGCAAACGACCTTTATGAATACTTTGTATCTCTTATGAGAGATAGAGTAAAGAACGTCGAGTGCGGTGTTTTCGGCGCGGACATGAAAACCTCGATGACAACCGACGGACCGGTTACGATAGTTATGGAATCCGCAGTTCTTCTGAAAAAGGATAAGAAAGGGCTGTCAGTATGATATTACATCTTGACGGCAACGTCAGCAGATATTACGTACAAACGCTTTGTATGATTTTCTTCCCGGGCTCAACCTTCGGTGAAAACGAGCAGCCTGCGGAAGGCGTACCGGAGGTAACGGTGAGCGTATATCCGGACAGTAACAATATACAGACCGCCTACGTATCAATCAAGCTCAACGATAAGGTGTGTGAGGCTATTGAAACCGTGCATCCCGACGAGGAAATTTCTATCGCTACACACTCCAGCCTTGCAGTAGGCAGAGCTCTGTTTGCGGCAGGTAAGGAGCTGCTCGGAAATATCCCGCCTTGGGGCATTTTAACGGGCATACGTCCCGCCAAGGTTGCTTCCTCTCTCCTTTATAACGGCAAGGGCAGAGTAAAAGCAAAAAAAATATTGCGAGACGAGCATTTTTTAAATCCGCAAAAGGCGGCTCTCGCAGTTTCCGTTGCAACGACCGAAATCAAAATTCTAAAAAAGCTACAGAAAAACTCCTGCTCGCTTTATATCTCAATCCCGTTTTGTCCGACAAGATGCGCTTACTGCAGCTTTGTCTCGTATACCACCAAAAGACTCCTTTCTATGATAGACGAATACCTCGAGGCTCTCATATACGAGCTTGAGGAAAAGGTGGAAATCATAAACAGGCTCGGACTTAAAATTTCCACAGTTTATATCGGCGGCGGAACACCCACTACTCTCAGTACCGCTCAGCTTGAAAGACTCCTTTTGAAAATTCACACGCTTATAGACAGCTCATCTCTTCTTGAATTTTCACTTGAAGCAGGCAGACCCGATACTATTACGGCTGAAAAGCTCGCTATTGCCAAAAAATACGGTGTCACCAGAATCAGTGTCAATCCACAGACTCTTAACAATGATTTATTAAGAGAAATAGGCAGAAAACACACGGCAGAAGATTTCTTTAATGCCTATAAGCTTGCTGTTGAAAGCGGAATTAAGGACATCAACGTTGACCTTATCGCAGGTCTGCCCGGAGATGACTTTAAGAATTTTTCCGAGACTCTTGATAAGATAATTGAGCTGAAGCCGACAAATCTTACGGTACATACCTTCTGCGTAAAGAAAGCGGCTGATTTGCTCAAGAAAAACTCAGATATATACACTCTTTCCAGCCAAGAGGCCACCAAGAGCGTCTCCTACGCCCAGCTCCGGGCTAAATTTTCCGGCTATAAGCCGTATTATATGTATCGGCAGAAGAATACCATCGGAAATCTTGAGAACGTAGGCTTTGCTCTTGAGGGACACGAGGGACTTTACAATATTTATATGATGGAGGACGTACAAACCATATTCGGTGTAGGCGCAGGCGCAGTAACAAAGCTTGTAAAGCACAAGGACCGTTACGATTCTCCAAGCAAAATAACTCGCTTCTTTAACCCCAAATACCCATACGAATATCTCAAAAAATTCAATGACAGGGAAAATACCGAATCAAATTTCAGTGTCGAATTTAATCAGATTTCCGAATTTTACGATAATGACGTATAATCAAACAGGATTTGCTAATATCCTTTAGCAAATCCTTTATTTTTACAGGAGGGCAAATGAAGCAGGATAAGCAATTTGCTAAGGGAGCGCTGCTGATAGCAATATCCGCAATACTGGTAAAGGTCATCGGCATCGTATACAAAATCCCTCTTTCTTATATTCTCAGCGATGAGGGTATGGGCTATTTTAACAGCGCATACACTATTTTTAGTTTTTTTTACATAGTTGCGGGCGCGGGTGTACCTAAGGCTATTTCAATTATCATTTCGAACGCAGACGGGGAATTAAACTTAAGAAAAAGCAAGCGAGTTTTTAGCACCGCGCTAAAATTTTTCACGCTCTGCGGCCTTGTATGTACGTTAATCTTTTTGCTTTTATCACGCCCTATATCTATATTTCTGAAAAACGACGCTGCCTTTCTGTCAATGATTTTCATCGCGCCGTCAGTTTTCTTTATTTGTGCAAGCTCCGTCATACGCGGATATTTCACAGGCAAAATGAGGTTTATCCCTTGCGCCGTCTCCGAGCTTATAGCCTCTCTTGGTAAGCTTGCCTTTGGACTCTGCTTTGCCATTATTGCCGTAAGGCTTACAAATGATATGACGCTCATATCCGCGGCAACGATTTTTGGCACCACAATCGGTGCCTTTTTGAGCTGGTTATATCTATATATCAGCGCAAAAAATAGGGCAGAATACAAATCCGAAGAAAAGGTGCATACCTTATTTTCACCCGAGCTCAAGGAAATATTATCCCTTTCCTTGCCTCTCACCTTGAGCGCATTTATTTCAAGCCTTGGAAACGTGCTTGACCTTGCAATTATTATGAGGACGCTCTCAAGCGACGGATATACGCCATATCAGGCATCGGTAATCTACGGCAATTACTCTACTATGGTTATACCTATGCTTAATTCTGTGAGCGCCGTTGTTTCGCCGCTCTTGCTTCTCATTGTTCCGCTCGTCGGCAGGGACAGAGCCTTGAAAAACAGCAAGGGAACTGTTAAGTTTATCATCAAGGGCACTCTTTGGGTATCTGCTTTTCTATCGGTTGCTTTGTTGTTCGAATCGAAAAACTTACTTTCCTTCTTGTTTGAGGATACAGGGGCAATACTTGCGTCTCCCACACTTTCATATATGTCCCTTGGCATTTTTCTTATGTGCCTTTTAATGATTGTAAATACCGTTCTTGAAGGAGCAGGTGAAGTAAAAATTCCGCTTCTGTCGCTCGTCGCCGCCACCGTTATTAAAGCAATACTCTCCTTATTTCTGCTCAGAAACGATGTATTGGGAATTAAGGGCGCATCGGTCAGTATAGCGGTCTCGTACTGTATATCCCTCTTCATTTCCTCCTTTGCCTTGATGCGCCAAAGCGAGCTCTCAAATCTAAAAATATTCAAGAGCGCACTTTCCTCTCTGTTTATAGCTTTAGGCGCTTACGCTATAGTTAACTATCTTTTTGCAAGACTCAATGTCAATTTATTTATGTTAAAATTGTCGATTTTTTTCGTCATTTTCACAGTTTTTGATTACTTATTCACATTTAATAGAGCAGAAAAAACAAAAATTTGGTCAAAACTCACAAAAAAATAAATTTTACTTATACATAAAGACGAATAAAAAAATAAAAATTTAAAAAACATATGTATATCTATTGCAAACATAATAAAAAGTTGTTATAATAGTTCTGTACTATAAAAAAAGAAAGGAATATTCCAATGAACAAGACAGATTTAGTTAGCAAGGT
>JAZRNI010000028.1:0-4797 GCA_045648105.1 Eubacteriales bacterium
ACCCCAAGATGGAAAGAACAAAGGAATTCCTTTCGAGGGTTATCTAAATTTTACATAAAAAAGCACTTGTGATAAGCACAATTTTACTTATCACAAGTGCTTTTTGTTTGGGCACAAGAAGCTTGTTACTTCTTCTTGTACTTAATGCCGCCGATTTTAATGTAGCTGCCGTCTTCTGCTTCTGAGAATGATACGGTGCCTGAATATTCGTCAGCGCCCTCTTTGTCTGTTGAGAATGTAAAGGTAATAGTCTGGTCACCATCTTCATCCTCTGCTATTTCATAAGTACCGGAGTAAACGATATCGTCACCTGCAACAGCAGAAACGGTGATGGTCACCTTGTTGCCCGAGAACTTATAGGATTTGCTTGCTACTACTGCATCAAGCTCGTAAGTTCCGCTGAGCTGTTTTGCACAGGATGTGAGCGCAAGCAAAGCTCCCACGATAAGAACGCATGCAAGAATAAGTGATAAAGTCTTTTTCATTTTAGTCCTCCAATTAAAATTATATTCGCATAGTTATTATAGCACCTTTTTGTCCATTTGTCATTATTTTTTTCATTAAAATTTATTTTTTGTGGGAATTAACAGTTTTTCTTTTAAAAATTATCCAATTTAACTGAATAAAGTGACAAATTCGGGCGATAATGATTTCAAAGAAAGTGAGGTTTTTATGAAAAAAATAGTATTTCCAAGCATTATGATTTTATTTGCGGTGATGATGATTGCGCTATTGCCTACGGAGGCCGAGGCAAGAATTTACGATGACACCTTAAGGCTACATATCCTTGCAGCATCGGATGCGGATGAGGACCAAGCCTTAAAGCTCGAGCTACGCGACGCAATACTTGAAAATTACGGCAAAGAGCTTTCGGGGTTTGAAAATATCAGCGATGCCAAGGGCAGTATGAGTCTTTTACTTGATGAAATCCGCGTGTTTTCCGAGGATTTCATAAAGGAGAGCGGATTTGATTATCCGGTACAGATAACTCTTACTGAGGAGTGGTATGAAACCAGAGAATATGAGGAGTTCACGTTGCCAAAGGGATATTACTCGTCCTTGCGCGTGATAATAGACGAGGGAGAGGGGCAAAACTGGTGGTGCGTTCTCTATCCCCCGCTCTGCCTGGATTTTGCCACAAGCAACGCTTACAGTGACAGCGAGGAGGCTCTTATTTTAGGAAAATATAAAGTTAAATTTAAGATTTTAGAGCTTCTTTCGGAAATTTGCAAATAAATTGCCCTTGACATACTCCGCCATTTATGGTATATTCTTTAATAGAAAAATTAAAGGGGGTGTGTCGCTTTGAAGGACAACAGCCAAAACAGAACGATAAGCGAAAACCGCAAGGCGAGACACGATTATTTCGTAGACGAGGTTTACGAGGCAGGCATAGAGCTTTTCGGCACAGAGGTTAAATCGATAAGAGGCGGAAACGTTAATCTCAAGGACTCGTACTGCGAGATTGATAAGGGTGAGCTTTTTGCCCTTGGCGTACACATCAGCCCATACGAGCAAGGTAATATTTTTAACAGAGAGCCTCTAAGACCTAAGAAGCTTCTGATGCACAAACGCGAGATTATGAAGCTCACGGGGCTTGTTGCGCGCGAAGGATATACGCTCATACCGCTCTCCCTATACTTCAAGGGCTCGCGAGTTAAAATGGCAGTAGGCCTTTGCCGCGGTAAGAAGCTATATGACAAGCGCGATTCCATAGCGAAGCGTGAATCAGACAGAGAGATAGAGAGAAGAATGAAGGGGGACCGCTTCATTTAGGGATAAGCGAGTAAAAGCTGCAAAAGCATAGAGAAAATACATTTTCACTAATAAAGAATTTTAGGAGAAAACCAAGGCGCCAAAAAGCGTGCGGTTTTCTCCATTTTTAATTCGTTTTCCCGTTGGCTTTCTCGAAGTCAAGGGGGCACGTACAGTTGTTATTTGTTTTAAGAAAATTAACTTCATCGTCTGTAAGGGCGCGATATTCGCCGAGTTGTAGGCTTTCGTCGAGCTTTATACCTGCAAAGGAGAGCCTTTTAAGGTAAAGCACTCTGTTTTTCATATAAGCCATCATTCGCTTTACCTGATGCTTTTTTCCTTCTGTGATTGTAACACGGACAAGTGTCACGGGAAAGCTTGGACGGCGGTTGGAAAACGCTATATCCTTACCCGAAAGATAGGCTTTAATTTCTCCGAGAGTTGTCTCGGAGAGCAGCTCTATTTTTGCAGGATGTGTCAGCTTATCACTATTCTTATAAATATTGACCCCTGCTTCTACCTTTGATAAAAGCTCTTTATCGACCTTGCCGTTGACGTAGCAAATATAAACCTTAGGTATTTCGTTGTCAGGGCTCAGAAGACGATAGCAAAGAGGTCCGTCGTTGGACAAAAGTAAAAGTCCCTCGGTATCCTTATCGAGCCTGCCGATATGGAAAAGACCTTTTCGCATTTGTTCGGGAAATATATCGAGAACTGTCTTACTTACGGCATCCCGACACGCTGAAATATATCCGCGAGGCTTATTGAGCATATAGTATCTTGGCATAGCTCTATCCTCTTTTTACAAGTGTACGCATGGAGTTTAAAATAGCGAGAAGCGCAACACCGACGTCCGCAAAGACCGCAAGCCACATACCTGCTATACCCAAAGCGCCGAGAATTAAAATCAAGAGCTTTACACCGAGAGCAAAAACTATATTTTCGCTTGCGATACGCATAGTTTTTCTCGCGATTTTTATTGCGAGCGGTAATTTTTCAAGATTGTCGGTCATAATGACGAGGTCCGCCGATTCTATTGCCGCATCACTTCCAACGTTTCCCATTGCTATTCCGACGTCTGCTCTTGCGAGCGATGGAGCGTCATTTATTCCGTCACCCACGAACGCCAGGGGGCCAAATGCAGAAAGCTGCTCAAGCTTTTCATACTTTTCATCGGGCAAAAGACTCCAAAAACAGTCCTTAATTCCAAGCTTAGTACCTATGCGTGTAACATTTTCGCGCGTATCGCCCGAAAGAATGACGCATTTTTTTATCCCTAGCGAATAGAGCGCGTTGATGGCTTTTACGCCCTCGTCTTTTGGCTTATCGCTAAGATAAATGCATCCTAAAAGCAAATGATTTTTGCAAACGAGAACACCCGAATTTTCCACGCCGACGGGAATATGTACTCCCTGTCTTTCCATAAGCGTCCTGTTACCGACGTGGCATACGTCACCGCCGATATTGACGCTCACGCCCATACCTGCAATTTCTGAAAAGTCACGAGCGCCGTCAATTATTTTTCCGCTATTTTTGATAGCGAGTGCTATTGGGTGATTTGAATTTTGCTCGGCAGTTGCGGCTATATTGAGAAGCTCATCCTTGCTTACACCGTAGGTATCTACCCTTTCAAGCACAAATTCTCCGCTTGTAAGAGTGCCTGTTTTATCGAATGCAAAGAGCTTAAGCTTTGAGAGTGCGGAAAAAACGTTCCCTCCTTTAAGCAATATTCCCTGCGAGGCTGCGGAGCCTATTCCACCGAAAAATGACAGCGGAACGGAAATTACAAGCGCGCAGGGGCAGGATATCACCAAAAATGACAATGCCCGCCTTACGGATTCACTAAACGAGGTCAGCGACAGGGACGCCGGGAGTATTGCCAGAATTAGCGCGAGAGCTACGACTACGGGCGTATAAACGCGCGAGAACGCGGTTATAAAGCTCTCCGTTTTTGACTTTTTTTCGTTGGCGTTCTCGACAAGCTCCAATATTTTGCTCGCGGTGGAATCCTCGAACTCACATTCCGTCAAAGCAAAAACTACTCCGTTAAGCACTATAGAGCCTGATTTTATTTTACTGCCGATACTTGCGTATACGGGTATGGACTCGCCTGTTATTGCAGAAGTATCTATATCAGCGCTTCCTTCGCAAATCACTGCGTCTATAGGGACTCTTTCCCCTGCTCTTATCGCGATTTTCGTGCCTGTTGGAACGTCCTCGGCATCCACGAGCTCCTCCCCGTTTTCCGTTATAATACGCGCAGTATCAGGGCAGATATCCATAAGCTCTTTTATGGCGTTACGCGATTTTTTGACTGCCTTGTGTTGGAAATATTCACCGATATTGAAAAACAGCATTACGGCGACGCCCTCGGCAAAATCACCTAAAATCATAGCGCCGATTGAAGCAACAGTCATCAAAAATCGTTCGTCGAGAAGGTCACCACGAAAAATACCTCGCACGGCGGACACAAAGACCAATCCACCGCAAATAACGAGAGATAAAACGAAGCAGAATATTGCCGCTATTTTTATATTCAGCAGCTGAAGAGCTATCGCGACAAGAAAAATCGATGCGCCTGCAATAATTCTGAACAAGTCGTTTTTATAAAGCTTGAGCGGCTTCATTTTTCTACTTTTACACCGTCCTCAAAGGCAGAGGCACATTTCTGCAGTACTTCAAGGAGCTCTTGCTCGCAGAGCTCGCTTTCCACCGCGAGCTTTTCTGTTAAGAAGTTGATTTTCGCGCTGAGTATTCCCTCGCACTTCTCCATATTTTTTGAAAGCTTCATCGCGCAGTTGGGACAGTCAAGTCCCGTAATCTTGTACTTGAATTTCATATTCGTATCCTTTCTGATAATTTATTCGTTTACGTGCTCAAGCGCTTTTTCTATTATATCGCGCACGTGCTCGTCGGCAAGTGAGTAAAACACGTTTTTGCCCGACTTGCGATATTTGATTAGCGCGCTTTGTCTTAGTACTTTAAGCTGATGCGATACTGCGGATTTTGTCATACCCAACAGCTCGGCAATATCGCACACAC